>NZ_WIVQ01000120.1:0-12773 GCF_009600545.1 Pseudomonas sp. FSL R10-1339
CTGGCTCATGACGCACTCGGGGCAGGTGGTGAGGCTGTATTTCAGCATACTTGGAGACTTGTTCGGAGTTTCCCTAAGCGAAGCCGTCTGGCTGAACCGACGCTCAGACACCCTAGATCACCTCGACCTTAATCATGGCGTCTGTATTTCCAACAGTTTACAACTCAAATATTTGAAGGGACGCTATTGGCCGCTCTCCGCCGATCACAACAGGCAGAAAACGGCCATCTCTGGTCACCCCTACCTAAGTGACAGCTCTAAATTCTGCGGCGCATTCTCCCTGGAGGCGCCCCATAAACCTCCTTAAATTTTTTGCTGAACGCCGCCTGCGATTGGTAACCAACCTGCAAGGCAATATCTTTTAATCCCAGATGCGAATGACTCAGCAGGCTGAACGCCAATTCCATACGGACTTGCGTAAGCAATACCCATGGCGACACACCAGCCACACGAACGAACGCCCGCATGAAAGATGCTCGGGACATGCACGCGATATCTGCTAGATTTTGGATGGTCCACTCGTGCGCAGGATCAGCCAACATCGCCTGCCATACGGGGCCCAGACGTTTATCGCTGAGCAAGGCGAGCGTGCCGATGTCTTGGCCATGGCTAGATAGATGGGCGCGAAGGATCAGGGTGAATAACGCCTGAGAAAGAGCATCGAGCAAAAATTTTGCTCCAATCTGATCGCCGTCTGCTTCCCCGCGTAATAAATCGACCAGAGACTGTAATGGTCCATCCGCTGGGAGCGTGCCGCTGGGTATCAACAGGTAGTCAGGTAATGAAGCAAATAGCAACGAAGTTCGGTTGAAGTGAAAGCAGCCGCATAGCATGTCCAGATCCGCACTCACGCCGCCAATGCGATGTATGGGCAATATGCCAGCGTCGATACGCTTTGCCGATACCAATGTTGGCGCAACAGCTTTGCCCGGACTATGCAGCACATGCGGCGCACCACCCGGCAGGAGCAGAACGTCGCCGGCGCGCATAGAAAGACGCTGCCCGCTTGGAAGCTCCACCCGACACTCACCCGACAGCACCACGTGGTATGGCGCTTTGCCCAGCGCTTCCTGCTCATGCTCCAGGGACCAGTCACCCTGAAATTGGCAACGTAAATCCAGACTGCCACGAACATTGGCGAGGCTGATGAGCTTGTCGATCGAATTCATTTGAGCGCATCGCAGAAAAAACAGAGCGTATCGAACTAATCAAAATAGGACTAGGGCATACACTAAACAAGGTTAAACATTACACCCAACCCCCCTCAGGAGTTACCGCAATGTTCATTAACTGGTCCGAATTATTACCCTCCATCCAGAAAGCTTTCGGCGCGCTGGGCAAAAGTAATCCAAAAATGGTCAAAGCCTACATGGCCCTCGGAGAAGCCTCTGCCGAAAACGATGTGCTCGACACCAAGACCCGCGAATTGATCTCCATTGCAGTCGCCATCACTACACGCTGCGACGGCTGTATTGCAGCTCACACTGATGCGGCCATTAAGGCTGGTGCGAGCCGCGAGGAAGTGGCTGCGACCTTGGCCACTGCGATCTCGTTGAACGCAGGCGCCGCTTATATTTATTCACTGCGCGCTCTTGAGGCGTACGACACCTTGAAAAAATAGCTCTTTCGCCATAACTCCACCGGCCCCGCACACTTAAACGTGCCGGGGCTTACCTGATACATCCAGACGTCAGCCACTTGTTGAGACGATCGAACAATAACTTGAGCATGACGCACAAAAGCGTCTCGCGGCTAAGCCTCAGACTGGTTTCACATTCCAAATATTCGGATAAGTCTGATGCTCGCTTCATTCACTACATGGCTGCAATTCATCAGCAAGCTCGACACCCTTGGCACACACCTCATGAGACTGGCGATCGCCGTAGTTTTCTTGTGGATCGGGGCGCTCAAATTCGCGCCTTACGAAGCCGATAGCATTACCCCATTTGTCGCCAACAGCCCGTTTATGTCTTTTTTGTATGAACATCCCGAGGATTACAAGGCACACCTGACCCACGAGGGTGAATTGAATGCGGAAAAGCGCGTCTGGCAGACCGCAAATAACACATACATCTTTTCCAACGGCCTGGGCGTAGTAGAAATTCTGATCGGTCTGCTGGTGCTTTCCAACCCGATCTCGCGACGCGCCGGTCTGCTTGGTGGGGCGCTGGCCTTCGGTACACCGCTGGTGACCTTAACCTTCCTGCTCACCACACCTGAAGCCTGGGTACCGGATCTTGGTGATGGTGAACATGGCTTTCCATTCCTGTCTGGTGCAGGACGCCTAGTGCTCAAAGATCTCTTGATGCTGGCCGGCGCTCTTCCGGTGATGGCTGATTCCGCCCGTCAGTTATTGCAAGAGCGGCGCCCCTAGTTTTCTTTTAAAGCCTTGAAATCTGAATCGCCTCAAGCTTCGTAGATACCTCCGAGAGGCTGCTTGTGGCCGTGAGCAGCCCTTCGTGACAGGCTGCTATCGGCCACTAGCGGCCTGTCGTAAGCGGCATAATCTGTAGACGAGCCACCGATACTGCGCACAAGCGAAACGCTCCAGCTGCTCGATTGAGGCCATCTGGGTAAGGCGTTTACGTCGGGACTAGTCATGCTTCCGCAGTCAGCGGCGAGGTAGTCCCTGAGCTCACTGGAGCCCAGGGTTTCGAAGCAGGCCGTCTTCAGCGTCTTCCTCGATGAATTGACTCTCAAGCCAGCCTTAGCCGCGCTGAGATAAGATCGTCTCGAGCAAACCAGGAAATCGATTGTTCAAATCATCCCTGCGCAACGAGTTCATATGGGTCGTGCCGATGGTTTGGGTTTGGACCAACCCGGCATCTCGCAGCACCCTGAAGTGATGGGACATGGTGGACTTTGGTCGGCCACCGTCCAATTCGCCACAGCTGGCTTCGCCCAGTTCGGCAAGGCGTCGGACGATCTCCAGGCGCACAGGATCGCTCAAGGCGTATAGCAGACGCTCGAGGACGAATTCAGTGACGGGAGGGTGTTTGTAGGGGCGCATGAACGAAGCATACACGGGTTTGCTCTATCTCCATAGTTCGAATACTATCGAATTAACGTAATAGACAACCCTCGGAGAAACCAATGTCTGCGCTGTTCCAACCCTTCACGCTTAAAGACGTCACGCTTCGCAACCGTATTGCGATTCCCCCTATGTGCATGTACTCGTCAAACGATGGCCTGATCAACGAGTGGCACAGTGTTCACTACGCCTCCCTTGCGCGTGGCGGGGCGGGGTTGGTGATTGTCGAAGCAACCGCTGTAGCGCCAGAAGGGCGGATCACTCCTGGCTGTGCGGGTATTTGGAACGATGAGCTGGCCCAGGCCTTCGTACCGGTGGTGCAGTCGATCAAGGCAGCCGGCTCGGTCCCCGGCCTGCAGATCGCCCACGCCGGTCGCAAGGCAAGCGCAAACCGTCCATGGGAAGGTGATGACCACATCGCTGAAGATGACGCCCGTGGCTGGCAGACCATCGCTCCATCGGCCATAGCTTTTGGCGGTCACCTGGCCAAGCAGCCGCAAGCCATGACGCTGGAAGACATTGCCCGTGTGCGTGAGGATTTCGTCGCAGCCGCTCGCCGTGCGCGTGACGCTGGCTTCGAGTGGCTGGAGCTGCATTTCGCCCATGGTTATCTGGCCCAGTCGTTCCTTTCCGAACACTCCAACCATCGCGATGACGCCTACGGCGGCAGTTTCGACAACCGTAGCCGCTTCCTGCTTGAAACGCTGGCGGCTGTTCGTGAGGTTTGGCCGGAGCACCTGCCGCTAACCGCTCGTCTAGGGGTTATCGAATACGACGGCCGGGACGAACAGACGCTGACCGAGGCTATCGAACTGACACGTCGCTTCAAAGATGGTGGCCTGGATCTGCTGAGCGTCAGCATTGGTTTCACCATCGCGGAAACCAACATTCCCTGGGCGCCTGGCTTCATGGGCGAAGTTGCCCAGCGCGTGAAGCGTGAGGCGGGGATACCAGTGGCTTCGGCATGGGGCTTCGGCACGCCAAGCGTTGCCGAAGAAGCGGTCAAGAGCGGTCAGCTGGACTTGGCGATGATTGGGCGAGCACATCTGGCCAATCCAAATTGGTCCTATCTTGCCGCCCAAGAGCTGGGCGTAGAGCGTGCGTCCTGGACCTTGCCGGCTCCCTATGCCCACTGGCTTGAACGCTACAAGTGATCCGTCGGGGCGAAGACGGCCGTCATGGCCTAATCGCCCGCTGCCTCAGCGCCGATGTGCGCTGGTGGCTACCTGGCTGGGCCGCTCATGGCTCGGCCCTTCCGATAGATAGCTGAGGATTACGCTATGTCTCGCGTCATACGCTTTCATCGCACCGGTGGACCGGAGGTTCTCCAGATCGACGAGATCGACGTGCCGGCTCCCGGCGCGAACGAGGTTCAAATCAACGTCAGGGCGCTCGGCATCAACCGGGCTGAAGTGATGTACCGCACAGGCCAGTACGTCATCGAACCGACGTTTCCCGCCATGCTGGGCTATGAAGCGGCTGGGACCGTATCTGCAGTGGGTCCCGGTGTGGTCGGCTTCGCTGTTGGCGATGCGGTCAGCGTAGTGCCCGCGTTCTCCTTTGACGAATACGGCTTGTACGGTGAATTGGTCAACGCGCCGGCTCACGCGGTGGTCAAACACCCGGAAGCGCTTTCTTTCACGGAAGCAGCGGCGACCTGGATGAAGTTTGTCACTGCCTATGGCGCACTGATCGAGCTTGGTGGGCTGCAGGCCGGCGAGACGGTGCTAATCCGTGCGGCGTCCAGCAGCGTGGGGCTTGCCGCTATCCAGATTGCGAACATGGTGGGCGCCGTTCCTGTCGCGCTGACCCGCACCAGCGACAAGCGCGAGGCCTTACTTCAGGCCGGGGCGGCGGCAGTCATTGCGACGCAGGAGCAGGACATGGTGGCCGAGGTCATGACGATGACTCATGGCAAAGGCGCTCGCATGGCCTTCGATCCCATTGGCGGGCCCGAAGTGGCCTTGGTGCTCAAGGCACTGGCGAACCACGGAATCTTCTTCCAGTACGGCGCTTTGGACACTCGGGATATCCCTGTGTCGGTCATGGACCTGCTCGGCAAGCATCTGACGCTGCGTGGTTATCAGCTGTTCGAGATCACCCAGGATCGAGAAAAACTCGAACGGGCCAAGCACTTCATCAACGAAGGGCTCGCCTCTGGGCAGCTGCAGCCGGTAATCGACCGTACATTCAGCTTCGACGAGATGGCCGAGGCTCACCGGTACATGGAATCGAATGCCCAGGTGGGCAAGATTGTTGTAACGCTTTAAACCACGTGCAGGTCTTCGCGGCATGGCCGGTAGGGTCACTGTCGATAAGCCCATGCCAGCTCGATGCGTCTCTCACACATGCACAGACAGGAGGTTCGATGACCACCCCACTCACACTGGTTGCCACATTGGTCGCCAAGGCCGGCTCCGAAGATGAGCTCCAGCAGACGCTGCAGGATCTGCAAGGCGCAAGTCGCGCCGAAGCAGACTGCATCCAATACGACTTTCATAAAGATGCAGAACAGCCTCGCACCTTCCATATGGTTGAGCAGTGGCGAGACGAAGCGGCGCTGACTGCGCACGAGGCCACCCCGCATTTCCAGGCAGCGCTGCCCGTCATCGAACGCGCCGCCGAAAAATTCTCCGTCATGAAAATGTACCGCGTCTCCTGAGGAGCTCCGAATGAAAGCCATTGCACACTTCAAATGTCTGCCTGTTGAGAACCCTGACGCCCTCGTGGAGATCGATCTACCCGAGCCAGTGCCGGGGCCGCGCGACCTGCTGGTAGAAGTCAAGGCCGTATCGGTCAACCCGGTCGATACCAAAGTCCGCCAGGGCTACGTGCCGCATACAGACGAAACACAGCCGCGCATCCTCGGTTGGGACGCTGCCGGCGTGGTCAAGTCGGTCGGTTCCGACGTAACGCTGTTCAAGCCCGGTGACAAGGTGTGGTACGCCGGGTCGCTGATCCGCCCGGGCAGCAACAGTGAGTTGCAGCTGGTAGACGAGCGCATTGTCGGATCGATGCCACAGTCGCTGGAGTTCGCCCAGGCCGCGGCGCTTCCCCTGACGTCTCTGACCGCTTGGGAATTGCTATTTGATCGCCTCGGCGTAGCGCGCGACACCACCGACCGTGGCGAAACGCTGCTGATCATTGGCGCTGCAGGCGGGGTGGGTTCAATCATGACTCAGCTGGCGCGTCAGTTGACCGGCCTGACCGTCATTGGTACGGCTTCGCGCCCTGAAACCCAGGCCTGGGTCACCGAACTCGGCGCCCATTACGTGATCGATCACACCAAGCCACTGAGCGAAGAGCTCAAGCGCATCGGCCTTCCGCAGGTCAGCTACGTCGCAAGCCTGACGCAGACCGATCGGCATTACGAGCAGATCATCGAGTCACTGAAGCCACAGGGCAGGTTGGGCCTGATCGATGACCCGGCCACGCTGGACGTCGTACCGCTCAAACGCAAGAGCCTGTCGCTGCACTGGGAGCTGATGTACACGCGCTCGCTGTACGAGACCGAGGACATGCAGGAGCAGCACAACATCCTCAATGAAGTGGCCCGCCAGATCGATGCAGGTGTGTTGCGCACCACCGTTGGCGAAAACTACGGGCGTATCAGCGCCGAAAACCTACGTCGCGCCCATGCCTTGCTGGAGAGCGGCAAGGCAAAGGGCAAGATCGTTCTGGAGGGCTTCTGACGGTATCTGGCTACCGGCTCATGCGGTAGGTAGCCAATGCTGGATTCAAGAGTAGCGCCCATGAGCGATTCAGTGAGCGCCTTGAAATGCCTCCTATTGAGATCGTCTCGCAAGACCATCACCCAGCCGTCAACGACTTCATCCGAAACGTCCAACTAATAGGAATTCATGCCTTTTTCAACGCTGGAGAAACGCCAGATCAGTGCCTCTCCAGCCGGGCAGGTGTATTCGTTTTTCGTCGCGTCATAAACGAAGGCATCTTTGTTGAACCGTCCTTCTGCCTTGGCGCTTGAAGTCATCGGCTTTGGTACATAGGCGGTGATGTTTGCGTCATGGCAGGCCAAGATTTCTTCGCTTTTGAAGTAGCCTCGGTCGGCGACTACCGACAACGTTTCTGCGCCGATGGCTTCACGAGCGTGCTTCGCCATTGAACTGAGCTGGTCACGGTCGGAGCCTCTATTGGTGACCTCGTGAGCAACTATCAGGTGATGCTGCGTATCGACAGCCGTCTGCACGTTGTAGCCGACGATACCGCTGCCGCGCGTCATCATTGAGCGGGCATCCGGGTCGGTCAGCGAAACCTGTTTGTCTGGCGATTCGTTGAGCTGAGCTTCGACCCCCTGAAGCTCTTTCATCTGCGCTTTGAGCTTGGCGATTTTATCTTCCAGGCTGGCAGTGTCTGGCGCGGAGGCGCTAGGAATCTGTCGATCAGCCACATCGAGCGCAGCCAAATAACGGCTTATGCTCGTCTCGATTTCTTCCATGCGCCGCTTCAGTTTGGCGCTGGTGAAATTCCGGTCTCGGTTGTTCACCGCCTTGAATTTACTGCCGTCGATGGCAACCAGGTTTTCGCTAAAAAGGCCCAACTGCTGGCAGAGCAAAACGAACTGGCGGCAAACGCCGCGAATGGCTTTGCTGTTGTCTTTTCGGAAGTTGGCGATGGTCTTGAAGTCGGGCATCAATCGCCCGGTTAACCACATGAGTTCGACATTGCGCTGAGCTTCTCGCTCAAGACGCCGGCTCGATTGAATGCGGTTTAGATAGCCATAGATATAGATCTTCAGCAGGATCGCAGGGTGGTAAGCCGGTCTTCCGGTTTCGGCTGGAATGACGCCATCAAAACCTAGCGTGGCTAGGTCGAGTTCGTCGACGAAAACGTCGACCACGCGCACTGGGTTGGTATCGCTGACGTAATCGTCGAGGCTTTCGGGGAGTAAGGTGCTTTGACCTCGGTGTTCACCCTGGATAAACCGTTTCATAGGCGTCCCTTGCGATGACAGTCTCAGAAATCATAGCAAGGGTTTGTACGGGCGTTTTTACACACTCTGGGCCGCAAGCTGCCAGTGAGCAACCCATGTGCGCAATATTACATAACAGACACCCGGGCATCCACGACGTAAAGTTAGAAGCCGCTATCGAAACCAAAGCTAGATACAAACGCTCTATGGCCTGAGGAATTCCTCTGATTGTCCGCTGAAATGACCACATCACCTCAGCCGTCAGCGACCTCAGACCTACGATCCAAGTCTCGCTGATCATTAAGGGCCACGGCGTCCGCACGCATTCGAGCAGGCACTGTATCTCTCAGCTTTGAAAAGTCAGCATCGCTTGCAGGCTTTGGGCATCAAGGAATTCGTCAATCAGAAGCTGATTAGCGTCATCGATATTGACGCGCCGTTCTAACTTCATCTGCACATCAACGCAAACATCAATACCTGATGCAACCAGCCTCCTTGATGAAAAAATCAAGGGAGCTGGCTGCATAGGCAACCCTGGCGCGAAGCACGGCGCGCTCCCAGTTGATCCAGAAGTGAGCTGCAAGGGCGTGGAACCATGCGTACGTGCCGGAAGCAATATTAATATATTGACATATATGAATATCGAGAATAGTCTACCCATAACCGCGCTAGAAACCCCAGGAGGTAGTCCCATGAAAGATTCCAGCGATACCCATCCGAATCACCTTCCCGACAGCAGCTACGGCCTGTTTATTGACAACCAGTGAGTTTCGGACAAATACGGTGAAGCCCTCGACATTATCAACGCCACAGCTGCCGACGTCGCCCGCGCGGTGCAGGGCGCACAGCGCGCCTTCGTGACCTGGACCGCTCGGGCTCTTCTGACCTCGTTGATCCATGTTTTTTTGACTTATGACATCGAATATTTTAGATATGCAGGTAAACGAAATGTCACAATCAGAACTTTTCAAAACCACTCAGCTGGGCCCATACACCCTTAAGAACCGTATCGTTCTGCCGCCACTGACGCGCTCGCGCAGCTCCCAACCCGGCAATATTGCGAACGACCTAATGGCCACCTATTACCGTCAGCGCAGCGGTGCTGGCTTCATGGTGACCGAGGGCACACAGATCGAACCCCGAGGACAGGGTTATGCCTGGACACCTGGCATTCATAGCCCGGAACAGATACAAGGCTGGCGTAAGGTCACCGACGCTGTTCACGCCGAAGGGGGGGTGATCTTTGCTCAACTTTGGCATGTGGGCCGCGTGTCGCACACATCGCTGCAACCCGGTGGTGAAGCGCCCGTCGCGCCATCAGCCATCCGCGCGGACAACGTCAAGGTGTTCATCGAAACTGGCCCCGGCACGGGTACACTGGCCGACCCTTCGACCCCACGAGCCCTGTCCACCAAGGAGGTAAAGGAACTGGTTGAGCTCTACGCCCAAGCAGCCCGAAATGCTTTGGACGCAGGTTTTGACGGGGTGGAGCTTCACTGCGCGAACGGGTACCTGGTAAACCAGTTCATTTCGGCCCATACCAACCAGCGTGATGATGAATATGGCGGTTCGCTGCAGAACCGTCTTCGCTTCCTGCGCGAAATCACCCTCGCTGTTGCTGGTGTGGTCGGCAAGGAGCGCGTTGGCGTTCGCTTCGCCCCGCTGTTCGCGACCACAGACGAAGACCGCGTCTACCTTGGTCTAGTCGAAGAAGATCCTCATCAAACCTACATCGAGGCAGTGAAGATCCTCGAGGAAGTGGGCATTGCCTACCTGTCGCTCGCCGAAGCCGATTGGGAAAACGCACCCGAGCTGCCTGAGACGTTCCGGGAAGCTGTTCGTAAGACCTTCAGCGGCAAGATTATCTATGCCGGCAAGTACACCGCTGAACGAGGAAATCGCGTGATAAAAGCTGGCTGGGGCGATCTGATCGCTTTTGGCCGCCCCTTCATTGCGAACCCCGACCTGCCCGCTCGTATCGCCAACAACTGGCCGCTTAACCCAGTTGATCCAAGCACCATGTACGGCGGTACCGATAAAGGCTACACCGACTACCCGACTTACAAATCCTAAACGCTCAATGCCACGCCCCATAACTCAGGGGCGTGGCTCAGCGATTGTTGACCGAGGAAGTTAAGCATGTACCAACCGAGCTCGATCCCCTACCAAGAGCATAGGGGATTCAAACGAACCTTCAGGCAGGGTCATCTAAGCCTTGGGCTGTTCTTTCCCCTGGAGGCTTTCGAAGGTGATACACCGAGCATGCTAGATCAGGTCGCGCTGGCCAAACGTGCAGAGGCACTTGGTTTTTCGGCGCTCTGGTTTCGCGACGTCCCACTCAGGGACCCAAGCTTCGGCGATGTCGGCCAGGTTTTCGACCCTTGGGTGTATCTGGGCTACATGGCAGCCCATACAACAAAAATCGCACTAGGCACCGCCTCCATCGCCCTTACTTTGCGTAATCCCTTGCACACGGCAAAGGCCGCAGCGAGCATTGATCAGTTGAGCGGAGGTCGCTTGCTCCTGGGAGTAGCCTCTGGCGATCGTCCCGTGGAGTTTCCCGCATTCAGCATTGATCCAGAACAGCGTGGCGAGACCTTTCAAGAAAACCTCAATGTGATACGCCAAGCCCATCGAACACACTTCGAGCCCATTCGCTGGAGTCACGGCGAGTTACTGGGGGCCGATCTCGTTCCCAAACCTACGACTCGGGAAATACCGCTATTCGTAACCGGACACAGCCGCCTGCCGCTCGATTGGATCGCGCGTGAAAGCCATGGATGGATCAACTATCCACGTCCGCCAAAAATGCAGCGACTCATCGTGGAAGATTGGCGACAGGAAACGGCTAAACAATGTGGCACTATCTACAAGCCGTTCTTGCAATCGCTGTATATCGACCTGGACGAACACCCATCCACGCCACCCTCGCCTATCCATCTAGGATTCCGACTGGGACGTAACCACCTGCGGGCCTTGCTGGATACACTTCAGGAAATCGGTGTAGATCACGTCATCCTGAACCTCAAGTATGGTAAACGCCCCGCAGCAGAGGTTATCGAGGAACTTGGCAAACATATCGTCCCGCAATTCGGCGCACAGGTGCCCGATAGTCCTACCTGACAGGGCAATAGGATTCCAGTCCAAACCAGCCCGTCATTGCGACGGGCAGGCGCGCAGAGATCATGGCGAAGCCTTCCAATTTGATGCGCGAATCAGGAAGATATCTAGATATCGAAAAAAACAGGTCTCAAAAAATTCATGACTATTGACGTCAACGAAGCCCTGAAAGCATTGGCGAACCCGACGCGCCTTGCCATCCTCAATTGGCTCAAGGATCCCAGGACAGTCTTTCCCGAGCAGGAAGTCGACCCAGAAACGGTAGGCGTGTGCGTCAGTATCATCCAAGAGCGCACGGGCCTCTCGCAGTCAACGACATCGCTTTATCTCGCAGCTCTACAGCGCGCGCAATTGGTGACATCGCAGCGGATCGGCCCCTGGACCTACTACAAACGCCACGATGAGAATATCGATGCCTTCTTCAAGGCGCTGCAAGAAAGAATCTAGGGCTGCACACCCTTGTATTTCTGACTGATTTCAGTCTTTGCCGATGTCAAAAACAGCAATCTGACCAAATAACTATCAGATCATCCGAAGCTTCGAGTGATCGAATAGCATTACCAGTGATGCGGTGCGCGGAAAAAACGCTCCTATAGCAAAACTGCCATTTGACAACGCTGAAACCAGGGGCTGTACACGCAAAAGACAGCACACTCCAGAGAGGGACGCGAAGCCCTTCAAGTGCTCTTCTACGGCCAACCTTCTTTAGGGGGCAGCCGCCACGGCGTCGACATCCCACGCCAGCCCCTGGCGCGTTGGGTGATCCAAAGTGGCGAGCAACTGCAACCGTTGCTCAACCTGATGCGCGACAAGCTGCTGGACTACCCCGTGTTGCACTGCGACGAAACGCGCTTGCAGGTGCTGCATGAACCGGGACGCGACCCCTCGGCACAATCCTGGATGTGGGTGCAAAGCGGTGGGCCGCCGGACAAGCCGGTGATCCTTTTCGACTACACAGCCAGCCGCGCGCAGGAGGTGCCGCTACGCCTGCTCGATGGCTACCGCGGCTACCTGATGACCGACGACTACGCCGGTTACAACGCCGTGGCTGCACGCGACGGCATCGAACGCCTGGGCTGCTGGGCGCATGCGCGACGCAAGTTCGTCGAAGCCCAAAAGGTGCAGCCCAAGGGCAAGACTGGGCGTGCCGACGTGGCGCTGAGCCTGATCAACAAGCTCTACGGCATCGAGCGTGACCTGAAGGACGCTGACCATTCCACTCCAGCGGGTTCCCCATTGACGCTGGAGCCGCATCCCATTTCCCGCTATACCGAAGCGGTTAAAGGCCAAAGGGCCGAAAAGGCAAGGGAATGGGAGTGCAAGGGGAAAGGCCCTACCTCGAAAAGGCGAAAAGGCATCCCGGCCGGCCCCCCCAGAGGACACCCACATGCTCTCCCTGTTCCAGCGAAAACGGCCTCCGGTCACTGCCCCATCACCAGCGCCCGCCACCGACCTCCCCAAAGGGCTGCTACGGCCCGAATCGGCCGCATCGCTGCTGGCGACACCGCGCCGACAGAAGCTGCTGGAACACATCTGGCAGCGCACGTCGCTGTCGCGCCGGCAGTTCGCCACGCTGTACCGCACGCCGCTGGAGCGCTACGCCGAGCTGGTCCAGCAATTCCCCGCTTCCGAGAGCCATCATCACGCTTACCCCGGCGGCATGCTGTTTGCCCAGGCTGGCACGCGGCAACC
>NZ_WIVQ01000121.1:0-12121 GCF_009600545.1 Pseudomonas sp. FSL R10-1339
TCATTTGCTTCATTGAAAAGCTCGGCGATTGGTGTCCGGGGATTTTGCCAAATCAGGAAGTCTTTTTCAGGATTTCCTTAAGCGTGGTGCCGTAGACCTGCAGCATCTCGTAAAAGCGGTAGATAGTGGGGTCGGTCGGTATACCGTTGTCGATGCTGCCGCGCATCGGGATGGTTTGCAGCAGCGCCACGCCATCAACATCGAGGCCGAGCTTTTCACCCACTACTGTGGCCGCTGCTTTGGGCAAGGGATGCTGGCCGAGCAGCGCGGCAGTGACGAACGCCTCGCTGAGCCCTGTGCCATCGGTGATCTGGGCAAATGACAAGTCTTTCCGGGCTTTAGCCAGCAGGATGACTTCGGTCAGGGCCAGACGCGAACCTGGATTGATTTGGGACTGGATCATGGTGTTATCTCCTGGGGTAATAAACGAGTTCAAGCAGATTGCTTCTGTTGATAGGGAGCGGCACGTGCGCCCGGGTTGTCCACAAGGGGCGCAAACTTGCCGGTGCTACTGTCGAAAGCATCCATACGCCCGCTCTCGATGTCATAGACCCAGCCATGCAGTGCTACGCGTCCCTCTTCGAGGGCCAGGCGTACCGATGGATGCGTCCGGATATTGGCCAACTGGGCGATCACGTTTTCTCGAACCATCGCCTCAACACTGCTGTGTGGGTCCTTATGTTTGCGCGCTTCATTCACCACTCGAGCAGAGTCGGCGTAGCGTAACCAGCCTGCCACTGCGGGCATGTGATCCAGGCACTTGCAGGTGGCAATGGCAGTCATTGCGCCGCAATCAGAGTGCCCGCAGATAACGATGTCGGAGACTTGCAAGGCAGCAACGGCATACTCGACCGAGGCCGATACACCGCCAGGCTCAGGGCCGTAGGGCGGCACGATGTTGCCGGCGTTGCGAATGACAAACAGGTCGCCGGGCTCTCGCTGCGTAACCAGTTCCGGAACCAATCGGCTGTCAGAGCAGGAGATAAACAGCGCCTGTGGGCTTTGCTGATTAGCCAGATTCTTGAACAGGCCGGCGCGTTCCGGAAAAGCGTTAAGTTGAAACTTTAGAAAACCATCGATGATGTCTTTCATGGTGACTCCTCTTGGTCGCGATGCGTTGGAGCAGAGATTACGGAGCTCGTGACATAAGGTAAAAGTCTCATTTATGATGGCGCACATCAGATAATCTTATGGCTCTAAGCATGCTGGCACGTCACATCAAATCCTTTCTCGCTGTGGCGCAACACCACAGCTTCACGAAAGCAGCTGCTGCGCTGCATGTTTCGCAGCCCGCGCTGTCACAGCAAGTCAGGCAACTTGAGGAAAGTCTTTCTGCCCAGTTATTTGACCGATCGGGACGTACGACGCGGCTGACTGACGCCGGCGAAGTGTATTTACGCTATGCACGCCGGGCTTCGCAGGAACTGGAGGAAGGAAAACGTGCAATCCATGACGTGGGCGATTTGAGTCGCGGGGCACTCAGGGTTGCATTGACACCGACGTTCACCACATATCTGGTCGGACCACTGGTCGAAGCTTTCCACAGCCGATATCCGAATATCACCTTGAACCTGCGTGAGATCGCTCAAGAACAGATGGAGGAGCTTCTGCTGGCCGATGAGCTGGACGTGGGTATCGCTTTCGAGGACGGGCACTCTCAGGACATAGAGACCCAGCCGCTTCTGATAGAAGCCCTCGCGCTGGTGGTTGGGGAAAGACACCCGTTGGCTGGACAGAGTGCTATTGACCTGGACGCTCTGAGTGCCGAATCACTGATCCTGCTCAGCGAAGAGTTTGCCACTCGCGAGCAGATCGACCGCTACTGTCGCCAGCACAACATTACCCCGCGGGTGAAAATGGAGGCCAATGTTATCGGTGCAGTCATCGAAGTGGTGCGCAGGACCACACTGTCGACCCTGTTACCGGCCACCGTCGCGCTTGCACATCAGGGGCTGTTTGCCATTGAACTAAGCCCTCAGCGACTGCACCGTACCGCCGTATTGATGCAGCGCAAAGGGGCCTACCAGACTTCAGCCGCACGTGCCTTTATCGAACTGGCCACAGACATTGCGGCCCAACTCGAGAAGAGATAAGGGCATCTGAAAGGTGCCCGGAGTTGATACGCCCGCGCAGCACGTTCACGACTTTAAGTCGGGTCAGCTCCGAGGCGTGGTCAAAAAATCTTCAATGGACTGCAGCAGATGACCGCGACGGTCTTGCTGATCATCATTTCCTCAAGACAAAAAAACCGCGAAATGCGGGTTCAGGGATTACGAGCAAAAGACTAGGGCCAGAGCCGATTGCTTTCGTGCTGCTTGCTCTCTCAACCGCGCAAGTCAACCAGGCGGTTGAGCTGCATATTGTCTTCTACACTCTTTTTCGCCAGCTTTTGGACAAGCCTATGAAGGCCAAATATAAAAGGGAGTAAGGATGATGGTTCGAAAAATTTTGGCCGTTGCGGCATTGGTACTGTTAGCCGGTTGCGCCACCAACAGGGCAGAAGTGGATGTTTTACGGCCGGGTGATACTCAGACACCGGCCCCCAGCAATGGCAAAAAGGTTTATATCAGCGCCGTTGATGATCGAGTTTTTCAAATCAAACCTTCCAGCTCCGACATACCTTCACTGAAGTACGACGAGATCGACGATAAGTCGATTACCGAGCGGGCCATCGCGCGTAAGCGCAATAACTTCAATATGGCGATCGGCGACGTGCTGCTGCCTGAAGGGCGCACAGTTTCAGAGCTGGTGGGTAATGCCGTAGCCACTGCCTACCGGCAGGCCGGATACGAGGTGGTAAGTAGCCCCGATGCCCGTGATGTCAGTGAAGTAAAAGTGAACATCATCGAATTCTGGTCATGGTATTCGGCTGAGGGGGTACTCGATAAGGTGCTACGCAACAAGTCGCTGTTGCAGATAAAAGCCCCTGGTACACCTGTACAGACCGTAAAAACGCTGGTCAGTGAGAACGTGAAAGTGGCCACAGATACTGACTGGAAAACCATCACCGAATCCGGACTCGAAGCCATCACCCAGGAAACCCTGAAGCAGCTCTAAGGGGCTCCTGCAGAACACAGTGCAGTGGCCGTCTACTTCAAGTACCAGCCCCCTGGTTGGTCATCGATTGATTCGGTCACTCAATATTTGTGGTTAGCCGTGTTGCCACGAGTGGCGATACATGACCAAGAACCACCAGACAGACCACGCCGATGTGATCTGGTCGGATATGGTTCCGGCCCTGAATATCAGTGAAATCAATAGGGTCGGGACGGAGTGATTCGAACACTCGAACCCTAGCACCCCATTCAAGCTGGACTCACTCAGCGCCAGTTAATACGGGACTCCAGCAACAGGCGCTCGCTGCATAGGTATTCGTGCGCCTGGGCCGCACGAATACCCTTACCCGAGCACTTCAGCAACACACATTTATACCTGGGAGGCACTTGCAAGGCTGGGCTGCAAGGCATTACCCATCACTGGACCAGAGGGATGAGCAGCCTCTTCGTGTACGAACTCTGGTTCAGGCTCCCCTCTTTCACCATTCAACGCCTTGTGCATTTTAACGGTATCCAGCGCCCCGACCCACTTGGCAATTGCCATGGTTCCGACACCATTGCCGATAGTGTTGGTGATCGCACGTGCTTCTGACATAAAGCGGTCAACTCCCAGCAGCAGCACCATTCCCGCAACCGGGATGGTGCCCAAAGAAGACAAGGTGGCGGCCAGGATAATAAACCCTGAGCCGGTGACACCTGCCGACCCCTTGGAGGTGAACATCAAAACGGCCAGAACGATCAGTTGGTCAGTGAGGGTAAGCGGCGTGTTGGTTGCCTGGGCGATAAAAATCGCAGCGGGTGTAATAAATCGCCTGACCGTCCGGATTGAAGGTCAAGCCGGACGGAATGATCATCCCGGCGACAGGCTTGGAAACTCCGGCCTTTTCCATTTTTGAAATCATTTGCGGCAACACCGACTCCGAAGAACTGGTGCCCAGTACGGTGAACAACTCCTCCTTGATAAATTTAAGGAATTTCCACAGGCTGAAACCGCTGTACCGGCATATGGGCCCCAGAACAAAGATCACGAACACCGCGCAGGTCAAGTACACGCAGGCCATCAACTTGCCGAGGGAGAACAGTGAGCCGAAACCGTATTTACCGATTGTGAATGCAATGGCCCCAAACGCACCGACAGGCGCCAGTCGCATGACCATATTGACGATGCGGAACATGCCCTGCATCAAGCTATCCAGTGCATCGACAAAGATTTTCCCGCGCGGTCCGACCTGGGCCAGGGCGACACCCAGAAGGACGGAAAACAGCAAGATCTGCAGCACATTACCCTTGGCAAAGGCATCCACAATGGTATCGGGGATGATATTCATGGCGAAGTCCATGAATGAATCATGCTTTACCGCCGAGGTATAGGTGGCGAGACTCGACGTATCGAGGCTGGCGACATCAATATTCATGCCTGCGCCGGGCTTGAATACATCGACCACCACCAGGCCGACCACGAGCGCCAGCGTCGACACAACCTCGAAATAAATCAAGGCACGAAAGCCTACCCGCCCAAGCTCCTTCATGTTTTCCATGCGTGCGATACCCGTGACGACAGTCAGGAAGATCACCGGCGCGAGGAGCATTTTGATCAGTTTGATAAACGCATCGCCCAAGGGTTTGAGTGCAGCCCCGGTTTCAGGAACCAGCACACCGACGATAGCGCCAAGAACGACCGCAATAAGTACTTGTATATAAAGTTTGCCGAATATTCTTTTCATGACAGGGCCCTGATTTTTATTGTTGTCAGGAAATGCCAAGGAGTCAGACCCAATAATCTGCCCCTTGACGTAGTGCCGCAGTACTACTTTGAATCGCTGGGACGCTTCAACGGTTGATCAACGCAATGACTGCATCCGTGATCTGCCGTGTAGTGGCCGTACCGCCCAAATCAGGAGTATGCAAACCGCTTTCAGTCACAGCCTCGATGGCGGACATCAGTTGTTTTGCCGCGGCGGCCTCACCCAGGTGTTCCAGCATCATCACTGCCGTCCAGAAAGTCGCAATCGGGTTCGCCACACCTTTACCGGTGATATCGAATGCAGAGCCGTGGATCGGTTCGAACATCGAAGGGAATTTGCGCGACGGGTTCAGGTTGGCAGTCGGCGCAATGCCCAGACTGCCGGATAGCGCCGCCGCCAGATCGGACAGAATGTCGGCGTGCAGGTTAGTAGCGACAATCACGTCCAGTGTGGAGGGTTTGAGCACCATGCGCGTAGTGACGGCATCGACCAGTTCTTTATCAATTTTAACGTCTGGAAAATCCTTCGCGACTTCATAGAAAATCTCATCCCACAGCACCATGCCGTGTCGCTGGGCATTGGACTTGGTGACCATGGTCAGGTGCTTGCGTGGGCGGCTTTGCGCCAGTTCGAAAGCAAAACGGTGGATGCGCTCGACTCCAACACGGGTAAAGACCGACACTTCCGTGGCGACCTCTTCCGGCAGGCCACGGTGAACGCGACCTCCATTGCCGGAGTACTCACCTTCGGAGTTTTCCCGCACCACTACCCAGTCAATCTGGTCACCATTGACCAGTGGGCTCTTTACCCCAGGCAACACACGAGCCGGACGCACGTTGGCGTACTGATCGAAGCCCTGGCAGATCGGCAAACGCAGGCCCCACAGGGAAATATGATCCGCGACGTCAAGCGCACCCACGGCGCCAAAGAAAATCGCATCGAAGGTTTTTAGCTCTTCCAGCCCGCCTTCAGGAATGTAGTAACCATGCTTCAGGTAGTTATCCGAGTTCCAGTCGAAGTGTTTGAAATCCAGTTCGAAACTGGATTTTTTCGACAGGGCCTGCAGCACCTCGACACCCGCTGCAATAACCTCAATACCAATACCATCACCTGGAACCGCTGCAATTTTGTATGTGCTCATGATCAACTCCGCGCTCAAAACGTTCTTGTTTTGCCTGTCGAACGGTCTGTTCAATCAGGGTGTGAACGGAGTATATGTAGTGAATAAATAAGTGTGAGTTACTCAGAATCACTACATAAATAACTTTGAGTTACCAATGAGCCCAACCCTGGATCTGTCATTTTTTTATCTTCTGGCCAACAAAGGCAGCCTGGCTGCCACGGCCAGAGAGCTCGGCATCACACCGCCAGCAGTGAGCAAGCGCCTTACTGCCCTTGAGGCTCGATTGGGGGCACGCCTGGTGAATCGCACCACACGTTCAATGAGCCTGACCTCAGAAGGTGAACTGCTTTTTTCCCACGCGGCCCGGATCCTGACGCAGATCGATGAGGTCGAACAGTTGATCAACAGCAGTCAGGCTGAGCCAAAAGGCTTGATTCGCGTCAACGCATCGCTGGGCTTCGGACGCCGTTACATCGGTCCAGCTCTTGGCGCATTTTTCAAGAAACACCCGCAGGTGGAAGTACAACTGGAGATCAGCGATCACCCGCTCGACCTGACGACCCATGGGTTTGACCTTGGCATTCGTTTCGGCACACTGGCGGATGCAGCTTTTCATGCGCGAAAGATCGCTTCCAACCGCCGATTGCTATGCGCCTCACCGTTGTACCTGGAAAAATACGGTGCTCCGCAACGTCTGAGCGATTTGCAGCAGCACAACTGCATCTTCCTGCGGCAGAACGAAACGCCTTACGGGGTGTGGAGCTTTACCGACGGTGGCCGTACGCAAAACATCAAGGTACGCGGCGCCTTGGGCTGCAACGACGGTGAGGTAGCCCTGAACTGGGCGCTGGAGGGGCATGGGATTCTGCTGCGAGCTGAATGGGACATCGCCAGATATGTCCGTAGCGGCCGATTACGACTGGTACTCGAAGACCAGACACCGACCCGTGCCGATGTTTACGCGGTATACCCGCAGCAGTTACACCTGTCCACACGAGTGCGCAGCCTGATCGATTTCCTGGTTGAGCGTTTCAAGGACATCGATCATCTGGAGAGCGAGTTGTAGAGCCATTGCCCCCCTGTCTCCTCCCCCACCTGCTGCCTGCGCAACCAAGCCGCCAGGCTACCGCAGCAGGCACTGGCGACGAGTAAGTCGCACGCCCACCGGACTGATGAATAAACCTCATAAACCCTTGCCAATTTACCCATCCAGTGCTCATGCGCCATCTCGCATGCTGTCACCCAAACGCGAATATCGAGAGCCCGAAATGCACAAGCGCGCACTCGGCAACAGTTAACTCGAAGTATCAGCGCCGGGACTGGACTGCATGGGTTTAAGGCATGGCGGCGGCACGACGACGGACACACCACAAGCCATTACGTTGGTCCGCTCGGCGATCAAGCGATGAGCAACGACAAAGCGTCAGGATCTGCTGCTCGCCTGTTGATTGTGCTGGGTGGTATTGCGGTGGTGTTTGGCCCAGTGACCGACTGGGTGGCCGTAGCGTATTGCGCAACAAGACGTTGAGAATCGAACGGGCAAAGATCATCTGGCAAACCCTAAGACGCTTTGCACAGGCTAACGCAGGCTTTGCAGATTACCTGTCAGCCGAGCAGCACGCAGTCCTAGGTCCTAGGTCCTAGCCATTTCGATACCTACCACGTCCCTGTTGTGCCTGTCTCCCGTTCTGCTGTTACACCGCTGGGCATACCTTCCAACTGACCACCTTCTCGCGATCACCCGGCACGGGCTCAAAGATGGCAGTTAAACGACGAGGACTGCTGGTATGTGCTGGGCAGCAATGCTCGCCTGGGCACAAACTCAAACTTCAAGCCCTGATTGCCGCGAGCAATAACAGGCACAAGTTTCCGGCTGGTAGGGGTGCAAGTAGGGGCCTTTCTTAGGCATGAAAAAGCCCAACGGATTAGGCTGGGCCAAGTCATTGAAAAATATGGTCGGGACGGAGTGATTCGAACACTCGACCCCTAGCACCCCATGTTCCCTCGTAAAATATCGTAAGCCATTGTAATTAAAAGAAAAATACAATTTTGTATGATGGCAAAATGTACTGCAATTCGTGCGCAGGCAAACGGTAAACCGGGGGCTGTGGGGTGGGTTTTGCGCAGATTTTGGTGTATCCCCGGCCATTTTTGGGATGCAGCACACGCTTTACCAGTTGCTGATTCTGTAGCCACAAGCTCTAAGCTCTTTAACCACTTCTACTTTCCAAGCACCTGATTGGTCTAAAGGCGCATATACCACACCGTTTATATCGTTAGGAGTCTCGATTACGCCTTTGACCAGGGCGCATACATTTTCTCTACCAAGCTTCGCCATCAAGTAACCATGTTCGAATACGACATTTTGTCGAGCCCGATCCTTTGGACTTTCTTGCTTCTCGTGATATCCCCTACCCTGGTCGCACGGCGTGTACAATACGAGAGCAAAATCTGCATCGTTAGTATAGCGCTCAATCTTTTCAATAATGGTCATACCCGCATTGGCCTGTTCATGCAGGATAATTGCTTCTAAGCCAAGCCCCTCGATGAACCGACTTACCTCGTACTTAGCGAGATCATCCCTTCCATGAACGATGAACACCTTTCGCTTGTTCCTTGCAACTACCGGCGAAAGTAACTCATCTATATTTCCGACACTTGGGTGTTCCGCCTTGAAGGTTTGTACTGGCAGAGAAGCTTCGTCATTCGGCAGGTCGAGAAAATCTAATAACGGGGTAAACTACTCAGATAGATAGGCTCTACGTTCGGCATAAGAACTGAACATCCCTTTGATCCATGCCCAAAAAGAATCGAGGCTTCCATGCTGCTTAACAAATGGTGGAAGTCGTTGCCCGATCTCAGGATCACTTAGTAGTTGACGCCTAAGTTGTGCATACTCAGCTGGGTCGGCCGCATTACCAGTTGCTCGCGCAGCAAGAAGGTTTTGCAAGTAGCTGACCTTATCGAAGTGACTCTGCAAAAAAACTATACTCATCAGGGGATTCCGTTTTTATTGTTCGTACGCTCAAGGGATAGAGCGTGAAATTTGATAATCATAGCGCTTAGCGAGACAACGCTAGCTCAGCACAGCTTTGGGCCGCAGTCATTTGGTAGCCAGATGGATTGTAAACAATACAAAAAACCATATACGCTACAACTCCCAGGCTAGCTCATTACTTTGTTCCAATCGACCTCATAACCTGCGACTTTGAGCTCGCGCGCGAGAACAGTTTTCCATTCGCCAGACATCGACGTCCAAACTACACCAGCAAAGTCCGTAGGAATATCCACATCGCCCGACTTTAGCGCGCATACTTTGTCACGACCAAGCGCTCCCATGAAATATCCAAGTTCCAACAGTACATTTTGCCTGACACGGGGCTCAAGCTCCCCTCCGACTTTACTACCAACATCATCAGGTGTTAGCAAAACCACAGCCATTCCAACATCGGAGTGATGCTCTATTTTCTCGATGATGGTACGGCCGCCATTGGCCTGCTCATGCAGGATTATTACTTCAATACTCAGTCTTTCAATGAACCGTGCGACCGTTTCGCGAACCGCTTCATCATGTCCGTGAACCAGGAACACTCGGGGCGAGCCTCCTAATGAGCCTGATCGTACAGGATGACTGAGTTCCACGATGAGGTCGATATCTTCAAGATCCGTGTTCAAAGCGTTGATCGCCTGCCCAAGTGATGCCTTCGAATTGCTAATCTTTTCTCCCGTAATTCTTTTGTAGTCGGGATCGGGCATACCGGAAACCCACATCATTGTACGATGATGGAGCTTGTACGCCTCGCTGTATCGATTGGCGGCGGTTGTATTAGTACCAAAGCATCGCTCCAATGTATCCTCAATACTACGCTCCAAAGCTTGGAGCTCAGGCGAAGTCGAACGCCGCATTGTGCTTAGGTCAAAAGTATCTAAATCTGTGATTCGTTGCTGAAGTCGCTCTATCCCACGTTTTAACTGGCTGGCATCCAGATAAAGCTTAGGCTGGATCGCCGTTGGTGGTGGTGCCTTCCTCGCCATGATTATTCCTTACTGTGCAATGATAAACCCATCATGCCATCTCACGCGGCATGTGTAACACAACAAAACCGCCCCTTCCAAGCGCTCCTCCTCCCCCAGTACCAAATACTTCTCCTACCCCTTTGCGCGAATGGCGGATACCCTGCTCGCATCGAGATGGCTAAACGCCACTGCCCACTTAAGAATCTAATGAATCGCTCGAGTGAGATCACATGGAACTGTTCCTCATCATTTTCGGCTTATGCGCCCTTGCGCTGCTGGTCGTCGCAGTAAAAAACACAAAGCTCATAGCCAAGCTGACTGCTGAACTCCGCCAACGAGAGCAGATCATTGATCGCCAGCAGCAAGAAAATTTAGCGCTACTGAGCCGTGTCGACCGCCAGGGGCAGGAAAATACAGCCTTACAGAATCGCGTCGATGCCCTTTCCAAGTATCAAACCATCATCGATGCTGAGGCGCACGCCAGAGAACTCAACGCACAAGCTGAGAGTGTTTTCGCCCAGTCGAAAATAGCTGCTGCAGTCGAGCTGCATGAAGCCAAACGCATGGCAAAAGAAGAGCTGATAACCAGCGAGATGGAAATGGCTTCAGCCCGCGCAACTGCGAGCAGGATTGTTGAAGCCGCAAATAAACGCGCGGAAGAAATTGCAGGTGACGCTTACAGCGCCATGAACCGAGCAAAAGAATTTGCTGACACAGCAAAAGCGATGAAGAACATCATCGAAGGCTACGGTGATGCTTACATCGTGCCCACCTACAATCTGCTGGATGACCTCGCAGAAGAGTTTTCCTTCACTGAGGCAGGCCAGAAACTCAAAGCGGCCCGTGAGATGAGCCGCTGGATGGTCAAGGCCGGTCGGGCTGCTACCTGCGACTACGCAGAATCCAATCGACGTGACACCGCTATCCGCTTTGTCATTGATGCATTCAACGGCAAAGTCGACTCAATCCTTTCCAGAAACAAAGCTGATAACCACGGCAAGCTGGAGCAAGAGATCCGCGATGCATTTGCCCTGGTTAACCACAACGGCACAGCATTCAGAAACGCACGCATCACCGACGAATATCTCACCTCACGTCTGGAAGAGCTGAAGTGGGCCGCAACGACTCGCGTACTGAAAGAACAGGACCGCGAGGAACAGCGTCAGCTGCGCGAACAAATACGCGAAGAAGAAAAAGCCCGCCGTGAGTTTGAACGTGCAATGAAGGACGCAGCCAAGGAAGAGGACACCATCAAAAAAGCGATGGATAAGGTTCTTCAGCAAGCAGCGAATGCCAATGATGCCCAGCGCGTGGAATTTGAAGCCAAGCTGCGCGAGCTGGAACTCAAGCTCCAGGCTGCAGAAGAGAAAAACCAGCGCGCTCTTTCAATGGCGCAGCAAACCAGAACCGGCCATGTTTACGTTATTTCTAACGTCGGTTCGTTTGGCGAGGAGGTCTTCAAAATTGGCATGACTCGTCGCCTGGAACCTAAAGACCGCATTCGTGAACTCGGGGATGCAAGTGTTCCATTCGAATTCGACGTGCATGCGATGATTTTCAGCGATGACGCACCTAGCCTGGAAAAAACCCTGCACCGCCACTTCCTTCGCCGTCAGATGAACAAGGTCAATCCGCGTAAGGAGTTTTTCCGCCTTGGGATCAGTGAGATTCGGGCTGAACTTGAAAGCCTTGGCGTTGAGACCCTTTGGACGATGGCAGCTGAAGCTCACGAATATCGCGAGACCATTCGCATTGAGCAGCAGATCCAGGAAAACCCGGTGATTGAGCAGCAATGGACGCGTTATCAACTTGAACATGAAGTTGAGAACGAGCTCGAAGAAGAGGTTTAAGACTTGATTACGATTGATACTCCTGCATAGAAGTACGGAGCTTTTTGGTCTAAAGAAACATTTAAAAAAGGAAATCAGAAGCCCTTTCTAGATTTCTGAGGACCACTAAGGGCCAGAACGGGGGGCAATCTTTGCCTGTGGACTGCTACCAAGTATAGATAATTACACCATGTAACACCTTCCAAAAAAATTAAATTCGCAGACCATAGACATCATCATGGCAGATAGCTACTATCGATCTATTTTAAAATGACTTAGGGAAGCTCCGATCAACTTGCCGCAACCGCGCAGTAAGTTGAAAATCCCGCTGAATTTGGCGCTATTGACCGC
>NZ_WIVQ01000122.1:0-11543 GCF_009600545.1 Pseudomonas sp. FSL R10-1339
TCTGGCTCATGACGCACTCGGGGCAGGTGGTGAGGCTGTATTTCAGCATACTTGGAGACTTGTTCGGAGTTTCCCTAACATTCACTATTTCGGCGACGTCATGCCACGCAATCCCTTGCAGCAAACCCAGGTCATGAACCGGTGGTGGCTGTGGCCATTCCAGTTGTTTTGCTTCAACTTCGGGAGCACCCATTGCATTCATCACTTTGTGGTCAAGGACCCGTTCTACCTGCGCCAAATGACCGCGCCCTTCGCCCATAAAGTTTTAGCGGACGCCGGTGTCAGGTTTAATGACTTCGGCACCTATAAGCGCTCAAACCGTTACAGCTTTACGCAACCGGAAGCTTAAGCTATCAACCCGCTTCTATTTGTTTGATCTCGCCCTATAAATATCACCCTGGCCAGTGACCTTCAGAACTGGCTAAGCCTTTATCAACCGCACATCCTGTAGGAAATCAGGGGGCTGTGTTTACTTAATGTGGCGGTTAAGGAGGGGTTCGAAACCGTCCATACCCGTTTTTTTTCAAATCACGGCCCCCGGCTTATAACGACTGTAGAGAATCTGCTGACTAACAAGCGGCCCCATGGCAGCCCCATGGGGTTGTGTGTCAACTTGTGGATCTGCTGCCTGATAGGGCATGTGTATTCTTTGCGTTTAGCCCTCGAAAAAAGGCAAGAACAGTAAGCACCTTGCTCATGAACAATTAAAAATAGCTCGGCGGTTTTTTTAAGAAATACTCAGCTTCCTGATTATTCCGTTCATTTATTCTGAGCAGCAAGCTCGGGTGAGCTCCTGTATAGCCTATTGATTCTGCTGCAACAAAACCAGCTGATCTGTAGATGTTGGTTTGTACGTCTTGAAAAAGCATAAAACCTGTAGTTGCTTGTTGTTTCTCATAGCCTTCTAGCAGCATTGACAGGCAGCTTAGGCCATATCCTTTCTTGCGGCTATTTACCTCTGTAGCTAATGAGGCTATGCCTATCCATGAACTGTTGTTATGCCCCGGGATCACATAGGAAATGGCAGATGATATGGCCGTCATTTAGAGCAGCTCCGCAAAAGACATTGTCTGCTGGCACGTCGATCCAGCGTCCAACTATCCAGGCAATTTGCATGCAGGGCTCGCACAGATCAAACTCGCCAAGACTCCCACTTTTTCTGTAACTCAATATGCCTGATATGTTGCTAAAACCTTCGTTACCTGGAGTCATGCTCCGGCGATGGCGTCTCTTGCACCAAGTCAAACAATCCCATGCCGCAGAGTTGTTTAGCGTTACCCAATCGACTATCTCTCGCTGGGAAAGTGGCGTACTGGATTTGGATTCCCTCGCACACGAAAAGCTTGAGAAGTTGCTGGCTGCTCGCCTCACTACAGCCGCTGATCAAGCGCTGGGCCGAATGGTTCGTGAAAGCTCGCGCCCCGTTCATCTCATTTGTGATTTGACGCACCGTTTGCTTGCTTGTTCATCTTCGCGAGCAGCCCAATTCGCGACTCCTGTCAGCGAGCTGCTGGGTAGTTCTTTATGGCGCTTCGCTACGCCAACTATTATTAGCATGGAGGCTGACCTGGATAGACTGGGTTGGCGGGAAGCCTTCGCACCACCAGCGCTGGAATTTCTAACGGGCGACAATCATTCGTCCATTGTTCCGATCAGCCAAAGCTTATGTCGCTGGACACGAATCCCCCTTTCGGACGGAGCAACAACACGCCTGGTTGAGTCGCTCTGACTGCACCCTGCATATTTTATGCGTAGACGCTAATGATCTTGAGATCTAGTCTGGCTGAACCAGGTGAGCGGACATTCTGTCCGGCCCACAGAGTCAGAGGTGTTCATGGACATCGAAAAAATCAAAGGGCGCCTCCAATTTCTACGTGAGGCGGAAAAGCTCAAGGATGTACTTAGAAGCGCGCACACCTCTTCCGGGCGAACCGAAAGCACGGCAGAGCACAGCTGGCGCTTATGCCTGATGGCCGTCGTCTTTGGAGATTATCTGACCGGTCTCGACAGGTTAAAAATGCTCAAGATGTGTGTCATTCACGACTTGGGAGAGGCCATCAGCGGTGACATTCCCGCCGTCAATAAAGATTCGTTTCCCAACAAGAGCGAGCAAGAGAGGAGCGACCTCATTCTCTTGACCAATACTCTGGATGAATCATTAAAAGCCGAGATATTGGCACTTTGGGACGACTACGAAAATGCTTTGTCACCAGAGGCGGTAGCCGTCAAGGCGCTAGATAAGTTGGAAACAATGCTTCAGCACAACCAGGGCAAGAACCCACCGGACTTCGATTACGAATTCAATCTTGCCTATGGCAAAAAATACACAGATGCCGCCCCTCTATTCGAGGCGCTTCGCAATATCATCGACGAAGAAACCAAAGCTAATATGCTTTTGAATCCGAAATGAACAAGTGCCACGTTGATGTGAATTGACTCCTTTGCATCAAAAAGTCCTACCTTTGCAGGAATCCGCAGGGCTCTCGTCTTCCAAAACTCTCCGCCCAGCCCGCGGCCCTGTCCGCTGTCAACCAGGCGCAGAACTGCGGAAAAAAAGACCTGCTTAGCCCGCAGACGAGGTGGGGGGACGACAGTGCGCGCCAGGGTATGAAGCATGCCACTACCCTGCCCGTCAAAATTGCTATCCGATGGCCTTCACCTGAGAGCCCTGTTGCCTTTATGAGTGGCGCCAAAGCTTGACCACCTTCTATCAACACTTTGACGAGAAGCGCTGTGCGCTCTCACTGGCAGCCTCACAAGGTGTGTTTACAGTTCTATTTGTTACGAGCCGTAAAAAACCGCCTCGATGGGCGGCTTGGTCATACGATAACGCACAGGTCAAACGATGATCGTGTGAGGGTATCCGTGCATGGCACTATCGTGAGTCACCAGGCTGATACCTTCTGCAAGCGCTTGGGCAACCATGATGCGGTCAAACGGATCTCGGTGATGGTTCGGCAGATTGCCTACAGTCAGCCCGTGATCAGAAGTGATCGGCAATTCGAGGTAGCCTGCATCTATCAGCACTTTGCGTAGTACAGCAGGAATAACGCCGGTGCGCTCGGCGCCTTTGATGGTCAGCTCCCAGATGCTGGCTGCGCTGAAATAAAGGGTGTTGGCCTCATCGTCGATAAGCTGGGCGGCAGCCTTGGGCAGTTTGTCGTCGCCAATAGCTGCCCAGATCAGGATATGCGTGTCGAGCAATAACCTCATGCCTTTCCCTCAAACAGATCTGCTATTTCAGCATCCAGAGCGTCCGAAGCATCGGCGTTGAATGTCACACCCGCGAGCATCCCGCGGCGCTTGGGGGGTGTAATAGGAACCAGCTTGGCCACTGGCACGCCTGCCTTGGCGATGATGATGGTCTCCCCGCCCGCTGCCGCATCAACAAGCTGCGAGAAGTGTGTTTTCGCTGCATGGATGTTGTGGATCTGCATATGGCTACCTCCCAAGGGTTGGTTGATGAGGTTAGCCTAGTCCAGCCAATGGACTAAGTAAAGTATGCTGAATGCTACCGTGTTTACACCTGAGGGCTAAGACTTGCGCCTCCAAAACAGCAGAGGTCAACTTGGGGCTGGAAGCCGGTTTGCGGGACTTCTCTTGCAGTCCCGACTGACCGTGCGCCTCGTAACGGTTAAGCCACTTGCAGGCCATTTGCGGGCTGATGCCAAACCGTCGACACAGTTCTCGTTTATTGCTACCGGGTTGCCGTGCTAAGGCAACGAACTCTTCTTTCAGGCTCATGGCACCTCTCGTGTCCCAGGGCATGATGGTTTTCCGGCGAAGTTGGCTCCCCGAAAAGTGTCCACCATGTCCCCGCACACCCGTCAACCTTATGTCCGGTCCGTACACACGGGGATGAAGGGACCTACCCCAAAGGACGGGGGGCCCAGCCAGAAAAAGCCCTACGTATTCTCATATTATTCCAATACCACCATTTTCCAGACGCCAGAAACCACAAACCCCCGACTTTCTCTAGGAAAATCAGGGGTTTGTGTTTACTTAATGTGGCGGTGAAGGAGAGACTTTCCACGAATCCAGTTAAAACCCAGTAAACACGTGGCTTACAGGGCTTAAACCCTAGTTTTGCTACAAAATACTGCTACAAAACGGAGAAAAAACAGGTAGCCTTGTAGGCTTGAACAGCCTGGAAATGACCTTATGGCAAGCGACAACCTTGTACTCCGTGGTGGCACTTGGCACGCCCGAATGGTCATCCCGTCTGACGTTCGCCACATCCTTAATCGGCGCGAGTTCACTTCATCGCTTAAAACAGGCAACAAAACCGAAGCCCAGCGAAAAAAAATCCCCGCTCTACTCACGTGGCAAAACCAGATAGACGAAGCGAGATTCAAAGTTTCTGGTAACGGGGATGATTGGAAGGACAAGGTATGGCGAGCCTCGCAGCACATTGCAGACAACTACCGAGGTGTCGTTACTGGGCTCGCACTCAGCGAACCAGAATTTCTTGCGAAAGTCAGCGCGAAGGGCATCAGTTCACTTTATGACCAAACGATAGATTATATTGCACATTGTCAAAAAAGGGGCATATTCAATAGAGCACAAATGGCCACTATGGAAGATTGCCTCAACAACTGGCATTGGAAGTGGCTAAGTGTTTACGATATGCAGGCAAGGGAAACTCCGTTAGCACTAGAACAAAAGATTCAATGCTTTACTGAGTTCACAGAAGCTAAACGAGTAATATCTTATCACCTGATAACTAGAAAAAATGACATGAGTAAAAGTGCTCATGAAGAAACAATTGCTCTATTAAAAGACCCAACACTTTACAGACCAAAAACCCCAATCACAAACAGCCGAATTGAGGCGTTTGAAAAGCATCAGAAAGTCACACGCGGAGTGATACCAAAAAGTGTAGACATGCAAGTTTCAAGATTGAAGCGTTTTAGAGAATATTTAGAAGAACAACGCTTTGAATTTGATTTTGATGCAGTTGCAAAATATATGGATAGCCTCAAAGAGACTCACCCACTGACCAAAAAACAACACCTATTTGCAGGAAATGCCTTCTGGAAGTGGGCAAACAAGTACGACCTTCATTTTAAAGAAGCGTACAGAAACACCACCTCCCCCTTCCTTAATCATGACTTCCTGATAAACAAGAAAGGAAAGCGCGATGAGGGGAGAAAGGCTTTTAGTCCAGAAGACATTAAAAAACTCTATACAAACGCACTGGAACACAAAAACACGCATCTAAAAGACCTAATATGTATTGCCACTTACACGGGTTGTCGAATAGAAGAAATCTGCCAATTACACATTGAAAAAAGCATTATCGAGGAAGGCAATATCCAATGCTTCTCTATCGAAGATGCCAAAAGTCCGGCTGGGATTAGAAAAATCCCAATTCATACAGCCCTACTTCCAACTATTGAACGACTGATAAAGGAATCGCCTAACGGAATGCTTGTGCCAAGCAAAAGTAAAAACAAATACGGTATTCTCTCAGATTTATTCTCCAAGGCTTTTGGGCGTTTCAAGCTTGAACTTGGCTATGATAAGAGTTATGTATTCCATAGCATAAGAAAAACCGTCATTACTCAATTGCAAAGAGCAGGTGTCGATGGCATAACTATCGCATCAATTGTCGGACATGAAACTGGGACTATAACCTTCGACATTTACTCCGAAGGCCCAAGTACCAAGCAAAAGCAAAAAGCACTCGAAAAATTAAAGTTTTCTTTAACCTAAAAAACAAAGCCCAGCTCCGCCCATAAATAAAACTATGGGGATTGCTGGGTTCGACCTCAAAATGAGCAGCCCTAGCTAGTCGCCCGTAATGCGCTCCTTACTGACAGCACATACCATGAAGAAAACTACTTGACCCAACAGTGACAGCGAGCGATAGTCATGAGACACAAAAGCCAAAGGAATAAACATGTTCAAAGGGTTTGATGTCAATGTAGGTTTGAGCAATTACTCACAGTACGTTACTTACGGGAGAGAGCTACACGAAAAAAATAGGACTCTGGTTGAGTCACGACTTGATTCTTTCAAAGGCAAAGATGGAAAGTTAATCGCAACTAGCATTGTCGCCGAATGGTTCCCGAAAGTAACAGCAGATGTTTTTCTCTCACACTCGCATAGAGATGAAGAAGAAATAATAGGTTTATCCGGGTGGCTTCATAAAGAGTTTGGCCTAACGTCTTTCATAGACTCCTGTATCTGGGGGTACTCTGAAAAGTTACTACACATGATTGATAGCGAGTACTGCCTTAGCAAAGACACTGGTTATTATGATTATCATAAGCGGAATCGTTCTACGAGCCATGTCCACATGATGCTCTCGACCGCACTAACGCAAACCATTGATTCGTGCGAGTGCATTTTCTTTGTCAATACGCCGAATTCAATTTTGCCAAATGAATATATTGAAGGTGAAAAAGGTGCCACCGACTCTCCTTGGATATACTCCGAAATTGCAATGACTCGCCTTGTGAGAAAGAGAAGCCCAAGTGAACATAGGAGTATACGAGCAAAGGTTATTATGGATTCAACTGGAATGGAAGATTATCTAGAAAAAAACCTAGGCATAAAATACGACGTAAACTTAAATCACCTTGGTAATTTAAACCAGACAGACCTCAACAACTGGCTTAAAACTTCTAACACTAAGGGCGCAGAATCTCTCGATTCACTTTACAATCTAAGCATGGCGAAGCCAATATATGGATGAAAAAATCGCACACCTTGGCTTTATACAAGGCACCATCAATCGCATGGGAAGTAACGCATTTCTCATAAAAGGGTGGACATTGGCCTTAATTGCCGCGCTACTGGCAATATCACCTGATAAAATCACACTGAACTATCTAATCATCACACTTACTCCTGTGGTTTTATTTGGCTGGCTAGACACATACTATTTACATCAAGAAAAACTATTTATAGAGTTATATCGTGAGGTAGCACAAAACAACACAACAAACTTTTCTATGGACACACAAACAGTGAGAGCGCATACACCTCCCATGTGGAAAGTTTCATTAAGCGTATCTATCCTTCCGTTTTACTTACTAATCTGCTCACTATTAGCTATCCTATATTGTCGCTCATAAAAAGTTCAAAACTACAAACTGAACCGTCACAGCTATTATTCAATTAAGTTGTGCGGTTCAGTTATTACAAACCTCAAAACCGACTACTCCAACTAAAAGCAAAAAAGCATCAACCCAAATGCTAACATGTTTTTAAGCACCTCTTTAAGCACCTCTTTAACCCGTTGGGCTTACTACCAGACTTAACTACGTTAAGACGCTTCGCTTCCGGTAATAAGCACGGGTTCCTGCCAGAATGGCAGAAGCAAAAACAAGGCGCGTCAATATAATAATCAATATGAGGACAAAATGAATGGCAAAAAAATAACGTCAATGATATTCAAAACATTGAACTATACAAATGAAATAAAGAAACAATCCAGCAGTGGCGGTCGTCGTCAATTGTTCAAAAGTCTGCGTCACTCTTTGCGCATACCAGCAAGCGAACCCAAGAAACTGGAATGGTTCGATGAACAATCCCACCTTAATCTGATTTGGTTGCCTGACACTGGAATAGTAAAGCTTGACGATTATCCAAAGGAGCAGCGGGAAGCACTGCTCACTAACATAACAGATGAGGCAGAAGCCCCGACCGTAGACCAAAATAATAGAACAGAGTTGGTGGCATTGCGAGCCAAGCTAAAAAACACAGTTAAAAATGCAAGTAAGAAAGAAACAGACGAAGGCAGCATTATCGCTTTTCAAAACATACTTAACGCAAAAGGGATTGTAGATACGGAACAGCTTTTGTCTGACCTCGACCTATTCGAGATAAAGCGAAAAAGTCAAAAGCTCGATACTGCGAAACAGTTTCTTGAATGCCACAACGAAATTGAACGCGGCCCAAAGGCTCTTATAAGGAAAAACCAAGCTGTTATACAGGAGGCGTTTTTTAAATTCCCTTCTAAAAACGAAGTTACAGGCATTGGTGGTGAAGGGCGTATTGAATTAATCAAAGATTTTTACCAACAGGTTTTTCCTGAATACCCTATCCACTTCATAGTTTTGCATGGTGATGAAGACGTAGACTTAACAGACCACAGCGACCACCCCCATTTGTTTATATCGACGAAAAACAGTAAGACTGGGCGTTATGACTTGCGTGAGTCGCAAATCAGAAAGGTCAATTTCTATCTAAAAAAGCATCGTCCTGGAACAGAGCCAATCAGCAGCACTCCTGACTTTTTAGAGTCGCAACTCTTATCTGGGTACTTGCAAGATATGTTTTATGCATACACGAATAATAGACTTTTAAGAAACACTCCCTATTTTGCTAAAAAAAATGAAAAAACAGAGGGGCACATGAACAAGCTCCGTTACATCAGTGGAGAGGCTAAAAAGCCCAAATCAGAGCGAGCTTTTAACCTATACACACTTGCCCAAGAGCGAAAGGAAAATGCGGTTCAGGAAGCCAAGCAGGCGAAGGAATACACGCGCCAGGCTAAACGATACGTCGCCACACAACTCACCAAGGCAGAACAGGCAAAGCAGGAAGCAGATGACGCAATAGAGCGTCAGAGACTCGCAGAGCAAGCCACAGTCGAGGAACATGAACAGGCAACCGCTTATCGTCGTAGTTCAAGTCATTATAAACAGAGTATCGCAGATGGAAGCGCAGAGCATGCGAGAATTCAGGCTGAGATTGCAACTGAAAGAGCAAATTTAAAACTATTCAAAACGCACTTATCCAACATGGTAGACGGTATTGTAAATTGGATTGATGAACTTTTTTCTTCAAGACGCAAAGATATAGAGGATAAGTATTTAGAACGAGCGCGAGAGGCATTTAATCGAGTGCGCGAGAATGATAATACAAAGGAATTGCTGTTTACAAAAAAAGCAGAGGATGAAGTAAATCAGCAGCTAGGTATTCTGGCGAAATACAAAGAGTTATTTCCTGACCTGCCAGAAGTCGACGATATAAGACGCTCAATCACGAAAATAAAGCCTTAATAGCCAAAATTATAAAGTCCTAAACCATTAATTTGCATGCGAGTATGCTTCAATATAAAAACAACAAAACTTAAATCCATGAAAAAAGAAGATGAAACGGTATTCGAGTATTTCCAAAGGGGCGAAATTGAATATCTTGAAGCAATGAACGATGTGTTAAGCGAGAGAGTTGAGTTTCTTGAAACACTATCTAGCAAGATACTGAGTTATGAGTATATAGTTCTGTTAGAGAGGGAGGACAAAATAATCAATGATTATCGTTTCTTCCTTGAAAACTTTAACGGTATTGAAATGTTTTTAGAAGAGTTAAACAAAGCGACAAATATCACCCCACGAACCAAGAAATAAAAACCACCCGAAGGTGGTTTTCTTATAACACAGTGTTTCTGATGAATTTACATTGTAGCAATTATTCGCTGCTTATTTTCGCCAAGTCAATACCATTTGACAATACCTGTATCTTTATTTCTTTTGCGGCTGGTGCTTTAACTGCTTTCCCTGATGTTAATTCAACGTAGTTAACAACTGCATTTGTACCAACAAGCTTGATGCTTTTAAGCACAAGAGACTTGCTGGCGCTTGCTTTGGCCGTGATATTGCCATTACCTACTAGTTTATCTATCGAGCGCGGGAGAACTATTTTAACGTCTGCATTACCTGCCCCAACAACTGAATGGAACGTGCTGATAATGGAACTTATCTTTTTGGCATCATATGAGCCATTGCTCAAATCATCTATGCTTATAGTCAATTTGTGGCGTTCTTTCCCAGCCCAGCCATCCGCAGCCAAATTATTTAAGTACGTGCTAAACGAGTCATCGGCCATTAATCGTGATGATGTGAAGTGCATATTACCTAATAGACCTGTAACTTTCTCAGGCGCTACCGGCGTATCATTATCCACAGCACCTTGCGCAGCACAAGTATTATCTAAAATCTCCCAATCACCATAAGGATAAGTGACCTCGGACTTACTGTTTATGGCTTTATAGCGGTAATAGTTTTTAGAGCCGGTTTCACCTGGCTCACAAATCCCAGCTTTGTACTCTATTGATAAGTCGCTTATTGTAGCCGTGCAGGAGGTTGCATCTACGGACTTAATATTGAATACGGTATTTATCTTCATTGAGGCTGAGTTGTAAGACGAAACATACTCTCCATAATTATAAACAGAGCCCGTGTAGCTTCCAGCTACTGCGCCATAATAAGAGTCGCAGGAAACTTCCTCCATTCCATCTTTCACCTCAGTATCTTGTGTCGGAACGACAGCGCAGGTATTTGAAGCGTCAGACCAACCAGATATATTTTTAGTGGAGTCGTCAGTCCAAATGTCATAGGTTCTTTTCTGCTGAATAGCACCTGTCTGTCCTTCGGGACAACTCACAGTCCTGTATTCGGTTGTGGTGCTCACGTACGCTGGCCCAGAATTAACGCAGCTTCTGGTAACAGTAGTCACCCCCCAAGCATAATCTTTTTTTAACCGATAAACTATATCGCCGTTTGACCAACCTGAGTTTAAATACTCTTGTGTTTTTACTGTTGCTGGCGCACATTTCATCCTGTCATACCATTGCATCTCCATGTAGAGAGAAATAGACCCTGACTCGCCAGATGGGCAGGACAGCGTTGCACGACACTTATACATTGCATTGGATTGAGAACCTCCATCTGCATAAGCCTGTGGCAGGGCGAGAAAGAACGCCAAGGCAATTACTGTTTTTATTATTTTCATTTTCAATCAATTTGCGTATACCTTCATTGTATCACGCAAACGAAAAAAGGCGCTCCACTCTATATGGCTCGCCTATTCGCACAAACTATGATTTTACTTTTTTGCTATTGCCGGTGTTTCTCTGCTTGTAGCCGTGTCAGGGTTTTTGACTAGCTTGTAGTCCTTCCAGACGAACATAGGGGGATTAGTGATTTTAACTGTGCTACCGCCACCGTTGTTCGGATTGCCGCTTCCGTTACCACCAGCCAAGGCGCTGAATGAAATCATGGCGCTAATAACTAAAACAAAACAATTTAACTTTCCCATAATAAATACCTTCTTATATGTATAGAGTTACATTTTTCAAGTTAATGTAAATAGCAAACCTCTGATAAAAGGAAGTCAGTTACTAAATGCACCACGTATGGTTGAGCGTATAGAGCTGGATACTTGGCTTTTAGCGGTGTTGCTTGCTTCTTTGACCATATCCCCAAGAAATGACGAACCTTCATCAGCGACGGTTTGCTGAGCCGTACCAGTGGTGCTGGTAACGCTTGCGTTGGATTGGTTCTGTGGAAGGAGCGACCCTGCCTGCTGTTGCAATTCTGCGCAGCCGGTCATTCCTACGACTCCGAGTCCTAACAGTACTGACATAACTGTCTGTTTCATAAGGTAATCCCTTGCCAATCCAACCGAACCACTCGACTAGACGAAACGTGACTATACGAGAATTGTCTAATGAATAGCAATAGACTAGCCAGATTATGACCTTCTAGGCTCAAAGGATAGGTGTAAGTATCTGATTTTAAGGAATTTTC
>NZ_WIVQ01000123.1:0-11111 GCF_009600545.1 Pseudomonas sp. FSL R10-1339
GTGTCACCACTGAGGAGTTGGGCGTGACGGCCAATGCCCTGGCGCCGGCGGCGCGGACCTCGATGACCGAAAGCGCGATGCCGGACATGGTGAAAAAACCTGAAGACGGTGGCTTTGATTCATGGGCACCGGAAAACGTCGCGCCGCTGGTGGTATGGCTGGGCAGCGAACTGTCGGGGGATGTTACCGGGCAGATCATCGAAAGCCAGGGTGGGCGATTGTCCCTGGGCGATGGCTGGCGCACCGGGGTGACCCGCGACAAGGGCGCGCAATGGCAACCCGAAGAAGTGGGGGTTGCCCTGGGCCAGATTCTGGCCGAAGCGCCTGCACCGCAGCGGGTGTGGGGTAGCTGATACCGCTGGCCCTCACCCCAACCCCTCCCTTTGGAAGAGGGCCAGGGTGAGGGGCTTTTGATTTGCCGCTTAACAAGAGAATTCAACCATGAGACAAGCACCTCCCTATGTCCCCGGCCACCAGTTACTGGCTGGCAAGTCGATTTTGATCACTGCCGCAGCCGGCGCCGGTATCGGTTATGCCGCGGCCAAACGCTGCGCGGAAGAGGGCTGTCGCGCCCTGATGATTTCCGATATCCACCCGCGTCGTCTCGAAGAGGCAGTCGAGCGGCTAAAGGCCGAAACCGGCTTGCAGGCGGTCTACGGGCAGCTGTGCAACGTCACCGTCGAAGCCGACGTGCAAGCCCTGGTCGCCGCCGCTGAGGAGGCGCTGGGCGGTGTCGATGTGCTGATCAACAACGCCGGGCTTGGCGGTCAGGTACGCCTGACCGAAATGACCGATGAGCAGTGGTCGTCGGTACTGGATATCACCCTGACCGGCACCATGCGTATGACCCGCGCCATGCTCCCGCATATGGAGCGCCGTGGCGCCGGAGCCATCGTCAACAACGCCTCGGTATTGGGCTGGCGCGCGCAAAAGGAGCAGGCCCATTACGCTGCGGCCAAGGCCGGAGTCATGGCCCTGACCCGCTGCAGCGCCCTGGAAGCCGCCGAAAACGGCGTGCGGATCAACGCTGTGGCGCCGTCGATCGCCCTGCACGACTTTCTGAAAAAAGCCGCCAGCAGCGAATTGCTCGACCAGCTCACCAGCCGCGAAGCCTTTGGCCGCGCCGCCGAAGTGTGGGAAGTGGCCAATGTCATGGTGTTTCTGGCCAGTGACTATGCCTCGTACATGGTCGGCGAAGTGCTGCCCGTCAGCTCGCAACAAGCGTGAGGAACAGAGCATGAGCACAGTTTTCAGCAGCACCGGGCAGTTGCTGGCGGCCGAGGGCATGGATCTGGGGCGCACAGACTGGCTGCTGCTGACCCAGGAACGGATCAACCTGTTTGCCGAAGCCACGGGCGATCACCAGTGGATCCATGTCGACCCTCAGCGCGCCGCCACCGGGCCATTTGGCGCCTGCATCGCCCATGGTTACCTGACCCTGGCCCTGGCCAATCTGTTTATGCCGCAACTGATGCAGTTCGAGAACCTGGCCATGGGCGTCAACTACGGCAGTGACCGGCTGCGCTTCCCTGCGCCGGTCAAGGTCGGTTCGCGGATTCGCGGCCATGGCCAGTTGGTGCGGGTCGAGATGCAGGGCCAGGCCGTGCAGGCTGTAGTGCGCATGAGCGTCGAAATCGAGGGCAGCGAACGCCCCGGCTGCGTGGTGGACACCATCAGCCGCTACACCTTCAACCCCCTTGAACAGTGAGCCTTGAACATGAATTTGAATGACGTTGTGATCGTATCCACCGCCCGCACTGCCTTGACCAAATCCTTTCGTGGCTCGTTCAACGATACCGAGGCGCCTGTGCTGGGCGGTCACGTGGTGCGTGCCGTGGTCGAGCGCGCGGGTATCGAGCCGGGTTCGGTGGAAGACGTGATCATGGGTGCCGCCGCCCAGCAGGGCACTCAGAGTTACAACATCGGCCGCCTGTGTGCGTACACCGGCGGTTTGCCCGATACTGTGCCGGGCATGGCGCTCGATCGCATGTGCGCCTCGGGCCTGATGAGTATCGGCGTGGCGGCCAATGGCATCATGACCGGCGAAATGAAGATTGCCGTGGCCGGTGGCGTGGATTCATTGTCGCTGACCCAGAACAAGTACAAAAACACCTACCGCGCCCAGTCCGAGGCCGTGCTTGAGTGCATGCCGACGGCTTATATTCCGATGCTCGAAACCGCGGAAATCGTGTCGCGGCGATACAACATCAGCCGCGAGGTACAGGATCAGTATGCGTTGCAGAGCCAGCAACGTACTGCCACCGCCCAGGCTGAGGGCCTGTTTGCCGATGAGATCGTGCCCTTGGCGGCGCGCAAGCTGTGCTTTGACAAGGAAGGCAAGCCCGCCGGTCATCAGGACGTGATCGCGGACCGTGACGAGTGCAACCGTCCCTCCACCACCCTTGAAGACCTGTCGACCCTCAAACCGGTGTGGAAAGACGGCAAGTGGATTGAACAGGGTGAGTTCATCACGGCAGGCAACGCCTCGCAGTTTTCCGATGGGGCTGCTGCGGTATTGCTGATGAGCCGTGCCGAAGCCAGGCAGCGCGGTATCGAAGCGCTGGGCGTGTATCGCGGGATTGCCGTGAGTGGTTGTGCACCGGAGGAAATGGGCATTGGTCCGGTGTATGCGATTCCCAAGTTGCTCAAACGTTTTGGCCTGACCGTTGCGGATATTGACCTCTGGGAGATCAACGAAGCGTTCGCCTGTCAGGTGGTGCATTGCCGTGACTTTCTGCAGATCCCCAATGACCGCCTGAACGTCAATGGCGGGGCGATAGCCATTGGTCATCCGTTCGGCATGTCGGGTGCACGGATGGTGGGTCACAGCCTGCTCGAAGGTCGCCGCCGTGGTGCGCGGTTTGTCGTGGTTGCCATGTGCATTGGCGGCGGTATGGGGGCGGCGGGGTTGTTTGAGCTGAGCTGAAGGCAGGGGGACAGTTTCTTTATGGGAGCGGGCATGGAGCTTAAGGATTTAGTCGCGCGGATAGGTGCGTAAATGCAGGGAAGCAGTACAATTGCGCTTCTTTACCGGGCATGGACGCTGTTCGGCATCTGTTCACGAGTAGGCCCATGGTTTCCGCTAGTTACTCCCCCGCGCTGGTCCTGATTTCCCTGTGTGTGGCCATTCTGGCCTCTTATACCGCCCTTGACCTGAGTGGTCGCATCGCCACGGCGCGCGGCCGTACCCAGTACCTGTGGATTGCCGGCGGTGCACTGGCAATGGGCTTTGGCGTGTGGTCGATGCACTTTATCGGCATGCTCGCGTTGCAGTTGCCACTGGCGCTGGGCTACGACCTGGGGCTGACCCTGTGGTCATTGCTGGTTGCCATCCTGTCTTCGGGCTTTGCCTTGTGGCTGGTCAGCCAGCCGCGTTTGCCGGCGCTGCAGTTGTTGTTCGGCGCCCTGATCATGGGCGCGGGCATCAGCGCCATGCACTACAGCGGCATGGCCGCGTTGCGCATGCAACCGGGCATCGATTACGACCCGGCACTGTTTGGCCTGTCGCTGGTGATTGCGGTGGGGGCCTCGGCGGCCGCGTTGTCGATCGCGTTTCGTCTGCGCCGGCAAACCCCTTACGTGCGGCTGATGCGCGGTGGTGCTGCGGTAATCATGGGGCTGGCCATTGTCGGCATGCATTACACCGGTATGGCTGCGGCGAATTTTCCCATCGGCAGTTTTTGCGGTGCCGCCATCGACGGTCTGAGCGGTAACGGCCTGGACAATCTGGTACTGGTGTCCAGCCTGGCGGTATTGGTCATCGCCTTGCTGACCTCTATTTTTGATGCCCGCCTCGATGCCCGTACAGCTGCCCTGGCGGACTCCCTGACCCTGGCCAACGAAGAGCTGACCCAACTGGCGCTGCACGACACCCTGACCGGGTTGCCCAACCGCATCCTGCTGGCTGACCGTATCGGTCAGGCGATGAGCAAGGTGGCGGAGCAGGGCGGCTGCTTCTCGCTGATGTTTATCGACCTCGATGGCTTCAAGCCGGTCAACGATGCCTTTGGTCATCATCTGGGCGACCGTTTGCTGCGGGAAGTTGCCCTGCGCCTGCGCGAGCAGTTGCGCAGCCAGGACACCCTGGCGCGGATTGGCGGCGACGAATTTGTGCTGCTGGTGCGTCTGCTGGAGCCTGATGACGCACCGCAAGTGGCAGCGCGGCAGGTGGGTCTGTTGTCCAGGGCGTTCCGGGTCGATGAGCATGAGCTGTTGATCTCCGCCAGTGTTGGTATCGCCCTGTACCCCGGCAATGGCCTGACCGCCGAAGAGCTGCTGATGAACGCCGATGCGGCGATGTATCACGCCAAGGGCGCGGGCAAAAATGGCTACAGCTTTTTCGACGCGTCGATGAACACCAATGCCCGCAAGCAATTGCAACTGCTGCAGGACTTGCGTCAGGCCCTGGAGCTGCAGCAGTTTCGCCTGCACTACCAGCCCAAGTTCGATGCCAGCAACAGCCGGCCGGTGGGGGCCGAAGCGCTGTTGCGCTGGGAGCATCCGCAGCAAGGGTTGCTGCTGCCGGAAAATTTTATCGACCTGGCGGAAAAAACCGGCCTGATCATCCCCATCGGTGACTGGGTGCTCAATGAAGCCTGCCGCCAGATGCGCATATGGTTCGATCAGGGCTATAGCCACTGGCGCATTGCGGTCAACCTGTCGGCATTGCAGTTCTGCTATTCAGGGCTGGTTGACAGCGTGGTCGCGGCGCTGGAGCGTCATCGGTTACCGGCCAACAGCCTGACCCTGGAAATCACCGAAACCACCGCCATGAGCGATGCCGATGCGAGCATGGTGGTGTTGCAGCGGTTGTCGCAAATGGGCGTGGACCTGTCCATCGATGACTTTGGCACTGGCTATTCCAGCCTGATGTACCTCAAGCGCCTGCCCGCCAATGAACTGAAAATCGACCGCGGTTTTGTGCGTGACCTGGAGCACGACAGCGACGATGCGGCGATTGTCTCGGCCATTGTCGCGCTGGGCCAGGCCCTGGGTTTGCGTATCGTCGCCGAAGGGGTGGAGACCGATACCCAGCAAAGTTTTTTAACCACGCTTGGCTGTGATGCCCTGCAAGGTTTTCTGCTGGGCGAGCCGCTGCCGGCGGAGCAATTCATGGCCGATATCCAAGGTGCCGAACCCGCCGGGCCGGGCAACAAAACAGCGACCTGACAAAACCGGGCCTTCGCGGTTATTCTGACAGCCAGATTTGGATCGGTGTAAGGGGAACACGTATTTATGGATAAAGTCATCGTGATCACCGGCGGCAGCCGCGGCATAGGCGCTGCCACGGCCTTGCTGGCTGCAAAGCAGGGTTATCGGATCTGCATCAACTACCTGACCGATGATGCTGCGGCCCATGAGGTGCTGGCGCAGGTTCGCGCCATGGGCGCCAAGGCCATTGCCGTGCGTGCCGATGTCAGCGACGAAGAGGAAATCATTCGCCTGTTTCTCGAAGTTGACGAACAGTTGGGGCCTGTTACCGCGCTGGTCAACAACGCCGGCACCGTGGGGCTCAAATCGCGGGTCGACGAGCTGACCGACCTGCGCATCATGCACACCCTGAAAACCAATGTGCTGGGGCCCATTCTGTGTGCCAAGCATGCCGTGCTGCGCATGTCGCCACGTTACGGCGGGCAGGGCGGTAATATCGTCAACGTGTCGTCGGTGGCGGCCCGCCTGGGTTCGCCCGGTGAATACGTCGATTACGCCGCCTCCAAGGGCGCGCTGGACACTTTCACCCTGGGGCTGTCCAAGGAACTGGCGGGCGAGGGGATCCGGGTCAACGCGGTGCGGCCGGGCTATATCTTCACCGATTTTCACGCCTTGAGCGGCGATCCGGGCCGGGTCAGCAAGCTTGAACCTATCATCCCCATGGGGCGTGGCGGGCGGCCGGAAGAAGTGGCCGAAGCCATTGTTTGGCTGCTGTCGGACAAGGCGTCGTATACCACCGGCACTTTTCTCGACCTGGGCGGCGGGCGCTGAAGGTCGTGCTTTTGTGGGAGCGGGCTTGCTAGCGATGGCATCAGCGCGGTCAGGCTGAGTAACCGCGCCGCCTGCATCGCGGGCAAGCCCGCTCCCACATGGCTTGCATTTATGCTTGATCCGACGATAATGCGACTTATTGCTATTTAAGTATGGTTATCTATCGTGTCGAGTCCTGTGGATCCCCAAAGGCTGCTGGCCAGTCTATATCACGACAATCACGCGTGGCTGCGCGGCTGGTTGTCGCGACAGGTACGATGCCCGCAGGATGCGGCCGATCTGGCCCAGGACACATTTTTGCGCGCTTGGGATGCCCGCCAACTGGAACGTATCCAGGAGCCTCGGGCTTACCTGAGTACCGTTGCCCGGCGCTTGCTCTGCTCACTGTGGCGGCGGCGCAAGCTTGAGCAAGCCTATCTCGACCAACTGGCCGAGCTGCCTCTGGCCTACGCACCTTCTGCAGAAGACATTGCCCTGGTCCGTGAGGCGATCGAAGCCATTGATTGCCTGCTCGAAGGTTTGCCATCGCGGGTCAAGCGCGCCTTTTTGCTCAATCGTCTTGAAGGTATGCCCCAGCAGGCCATTGCCGAGCAACTGGGCGTATCTCTGGCCACCGTTGAGCGCGACTTGCGCCGTGCTTTTGTTCATTGCCTGTCGCAAACGGCGGAGAGCCCATGAGTACAGCCAAGGTTGACCCGACCACCCGTGCCGCCATTGACTGGATGCTGCGCCTCGAGTCCGGCCAGGCCTGCCCGTCGGAGCGTCAGGTGTTCAAGGCGTGGCTGGCCGAAAACCCGGCACATCTGGCTGCGTGGCAGCGGGTCGCCGGGGTGCTCAAGGCTCCCGTAGCCGATCTGCAATCGGTTGAGCGGCGCAGCCCGGGGCAATTGCAGGCGGTACGTCGGGCGCTGCTGGCCGGTACATCGCCATCGGGCAAAAAGACCCTGCAAGGCGGCCTGCTGCTGTTGGTGCTCGGTCTGGGTGCCGCGGGTCTGGTGGATCGCGTGACGCCCCTGACGGGGTTGACGGCCGATTACCAGACGGCCACCGGCGAGCGCAAAACCGTCGAACTGGCCGATGGCAGCCTGCTCACCCTCAACGCCCGCAGTGCGGTGGATGTCGACTTCAATAGCGATCAGCGCCGGGTGCACCTGCGTGAGGGCGAGTTGCAGGTGGATGTGGCAGCCGACGCCCAGCGTCCTTTTGTGGTGAGCACTGCCCAGGGCCAGGTGCAAGCCCTTGGCACGCGCTTTATGGTGCGCCAGGGCAGCACTGAAAGCCTGGCCAGCGTGCAACAGCACAGCGTGCAGTTGCACACCCTGAGCGGTCAGCAACTCCACCTCGAAACCGGTCGGGCGGCGTCATTTACCGCCACCCGGATAGACCCGCAAACCCCGACATCCCGTAGCCAGTCCGACTGGCTCGCGGGCCGGGTCGAGCTGCACGACGAACCCCTGTCAGCCCTGGTCGAGGCGCTGCGGCCCTACCAGACCGGCATGCTGCGTATCAGCCCGGAAGCCGCGCGGGTGCGGGTATTCGGTGTATTCCCGCTGGACAACACCGCACACACCCTGAATACGCTGGCGCAAACCTTGCCGATCAAGATCACGCGCTATGGGCCGTGGCTGACCCTGATCGATGTGCGCCAGTAAAAACCAATGAATGCGAATTAATTGCAGATAAGGTGAGGGGAAAGGCTTTCTCGTTGGTCAAGGTTACAACTGCCTACCTTGCAACGAGAAAGGATGCCCCATGCCGTACGCCCATCCCAAAACCTGCCTGCTGGCGCTGGCCATCACCCTGAGCATTGGCGGTTACCCGCTGAGCGCGGTGGCCGAAACCCTGTCTGGCGAGCAAAATGCCACGCGTTTTTTTGACTTGCCTGCCGCGCCCCTGGGCGTGACCCTGAGCCGCATTGCCCGCGACAGCAACCTGACCCTGTCGGTGGCCCCGGCCTTGTTGCAGGGTAAAACCTCCGCGCCGGTCAATGGCATGTACACCCCGCAACAGGCCGCCGAACGCGCGCTGGTGGGCAGCGGGCTGGGCCTGGGCGTGACCGGTAGCGGTGCCTTGAGTGTCTACCCCAACGCCGGTGACGGGGTACTGAATCTGGGCGCAACCAACGTGTCTGCGCTTCTGGGTGAGGATGGTCGTGGCCATGTTGACGGCTTTGTCGCCACCCGTTCGGCCACCGCCACCAAGACCGACACACCGATCCTCGAGATTCCGCAAACCATCAACGTGGTCACTGCTGATCAGGTTGAAGTGCAGGGCGCCCACGATCTGACCCAGGCCCTGCGCTACACCCCGGGTCTCAGCACCAACGGCTATACCGACCGCAACACCATTGCCGATGAAATCACCAGCCGCGGTTTTGCCCCGACCCTGCTCTACCTTGATGGCGCCTATCTGCCTTCGGCGGGCAGCCTGGGCGGCACCCCGCAGATCGACCCCTACACCCTGGAGCGCATCGAAGTGCTCAAGGGGCCGTCCTCCGTTCTGTACGGGCAAAACCAGCCGGGGGGCATGATCAATATGGTGGCCAAGCGCCCGAGCACCGAGGCCAGGCATCAAATCAAGGTCGGCACCGGCAGCTTTGACCGTTACAACCTGGCCTTCGATACCACCGGCCCGCTGGATGAAGGCAAAACCCTGAGCTACCGGCTTATCGGCGTCGGCAACACCGGCAGCGAGCAAATCGACTACACCGAAGATTCCCGCATGCTGCTGGCGCCCAGTCTCACCTGGGCGCCGGATGACCGCAATGAACTGACGGTCTACGCGCAAGTGCAACGGGACGATGCCCTGGCCGACTACCAGTCCTTGCCGGCCGTGGGCAGTCTGTACCGCAACTCCCAAGGCAACAAGATAGATCGAGACTTCTTCTCGGGCGACTCGAAATGGAACGACTACAAGCGCGATCAATATGTGCTCGGCTACCAGTTTTCCCATGCCTTCAACGAGGTCATGACCTATCGCCAGAGCCTGAGCTACATCGACGTCAATGACCGTTACAAGGGCTTTTACCTGAACCGTTTCGTCACCGCCCCGGACGGCGCCACCGATACCCATGCCAGCCGCACCAAGCTCGACTGGCGCCAGCAAAACAGCTCTTATACTTTCGACAACCACCTGCAAAGTGACTTCACCACCGGGCCTGTGCAGCACACCCTGCTGGTGGGGCTCGATTACCGTGACTTCACCCGCAAGTTCCAGGGCTACAACCTGTCCGGCAGCGAGGTGATTGACCTCTACAACCCCACCAACTACCGCACCTCGGGTGTGCCGACCCTGACTACCAAATGGGATAACAGGGTCAAGCAGACCGGTTTTTATGTGCAGGACCAGATCAAACTGAACAACTTTATCCTGACCATTGGCGGTCGCCAGGATTGGGCCAAGGTCGACAACAATGACTTGCTGGCCAACTCCCACGAGATCCAGAGCGATAGCAAGTTCACCGGGCGTGTGGGCCTGACCTATGTCACTTCGTTTGGTCTGGCGCCGTATATCAGTTACACCGAATCCTTTCTGCCTTCCGTGGGCACTGCGGCACCGGCCCGAGGTGGCAAGGCGTTCGTGCCCATGACGGGCAAGCAATATGAAGTGGGGGTCAAATACCAGCCCGATGAGAGCACTTTGCTCAGCGCCTCGGTATTTGAAATCACCCAGCAAAACGTCCTGACCGGTGACTTGCAGTACCAGGAGTATCAAATCCAGGAAGGCGAGGTCCGGTCGCGGGGGATCGAACTTGAAGGCAAAAGCAGTTTCAGCAACATCGACCTGATCGCCTCGCTGTCGTATCTGGACGTGTTCTACACCAAGTCCAACTATGGCAATGAAGGCAACCGCAGCGAGGCACAGGCACCCTGGGCAGCCAGCGTGTGGGCCGACTACCACTTCACCGGACAGGCCCTGGCGGGCGTGACCCTGGGCGGCGGTGCACGTTATACCGGGAAAAACTTCGGCGACTCGGACAACACTTTCAAGACGCCGTCGTTTGTGGTGTATGACGCAACGCTCAGCTATGACCTGGCGGCCCTGGATGCGAGCTTCAAGGGTGTCAGTACCCGGCTGAACGTGCAGAACCTGTTTGATCGAGAGTACGTATCTTCGTGCAACTACAGCTTTGGCTGCTACTACGGCCAGCAGCGCACGGCGTCGCTGGAGGTTAAATACGATTGGTGAGGGAGCGCTCTGCTACGGGGGCGGGATTGCTCAGCGCCGCAGCTTGAGCGCGCTGGCCAGGCTGATAGCCAACGGCAAACGGGGCAGCAGCGTGGCCTGGTAAGCATGGTACAGGTCCGGCTTGCCCGGCCAGATGTTTTGCGAAGGCAGGTTGTCGATCCCCAGTTCGTGATGCCAGCTGCCGTTCTGGCGGTCGATCATGTACAGGTCGATATAGTCCCAGAACTGTTGATACCAGACTTCGTATTCATGCTCACCGCTGCGTTGCAACAACGCCGCCGCAGCTGCCGAGGCTTCGGCCAGGGTCCAGTGCAGACGCTCACGCACCAGCGGCTGGTGGTTCCAGTCCACGGTGTAGACGATTCCGCAGTCACCATCGACGTTCCAGCCGAACTGGCATGCACTGGCGAATAACCGCCGCGCGTCTTCCAGCAACCATTCGGGCGCCGCCAGGCCGCGTTGCTTGCGGGCCGCCTCGAGGTGCAACAGCACGCGCGCCCATTCGAAGGCGTGGCCGGGCGTTTTGCCGAACGGGCGAAAACCGTCTGCCGGGTTGTCCCGGTTGTAATCGGGCAATGGCTGCCACTGGCTGTCGAAATGCTCCACGGGCAGGTAGCCGGATTGCGCTGCATGCTGGTGAACAAGCTTTTCGGCAATCGACAGGGCGCGGTCGAGCCACAGGTCTTCATCGAGGACATCGGCCAGGGCCAGAAAAGCTTCGACACCGTGCATATTGCTGTTGGCCCCGCGATACGCCTCGCAGTCACTCCAGTCGCGGGCAAAGCTTTCCAGCAGGGCGCCTTCCGAGCCGGACCAGAAATGACCTTCAAGTATTGCTACCGTATCGCCCAGCAACTCGGCAGAACCGCCGCGCCCGGCAACCGCAGCCGAGCTGGCGGCCAGCGCGACAAAGGCATGCAGATAGGCCGCTTTGCGCGTGT
>NZ_WIVQ01000124.1:0-10225 GCF_009600545.1 Pseudomonas sp. FSL R10-1339
TCACCAGCACCTGAAGCTGGCGTGTCTACCAATTTCACCATCTGGGCAGTATCTTCAACGCTGTTGCCGTTGTTGATGGCGCGCATCTTACGGACGAACCTTTGACCTGTAAAGCGTTGTGTTTAAAAATAGTGAAAATATTTCGCGAACGGTTGGTCGACAGCAGCAAAGCGCGTCAGAAAGGACTAATAAGGCCCAGTGTGTGCCTGAAATTTCCCGTTTCAATACGCGTATGCCAAACTAACCCGCATATAGACAAGGTGAAAACTATCTAATGGCCGATTGGCAGACCCTCGATCCCGAGGCCGCACGTGAAGCGGAAAAATACGAAAACCCTATCCCTAGCCGCGAACTGATCCTTCAGCACCTGGCCGAGCGTGGCTCGCCTGCTGCTCGTGAACAGTTGGTGGAAGAGTTCGGTCTGACCACAGAAGACCAAATCGAGGCCTTGCGCCGTCGCCTGCGTGCGATGGAGCGCGATGCCCAACTGATTTACACCCGCCGTGGCACTTACGCGCCGGTGGACAAGCTCGACCTGATTCTCGGCCGTATCAGTGGCCACCGCGATGGCTTCGGCTTCCTGGTTCCGGACGACGGCAGCGACGACCTGTTCATGAGCCCTGCGCAAATGCGCCTGGTGTTCGATGGCGACCGTGCGCTGGCCCGTGTTTCGGGGCTGGACCGTCGTGGTCGTCGTGAAGGCGTGATCGTCGAAGTGGTTTCCCGTGCTCACGAAACCATCGTGGGTCGCTACTTTGAAGAAGGTGGTATTGGCTTCGTAGTGGCCGACAACCCGAAGATCCAGCAAGAAGTGCTGGTAACCCCGGGTCGCAACGCTGGCGCAAAAATCGGTCAGTTCGTCGAAGTGAAGATTACTCACTGGCCTACGCCGCGTTTCCAGCCGCAAGGCGATGTACTGGAGGTTGTAGGCAACTACATGGCTCCGGGCATGGAAATCGATATTGCCCTGCGTACTTACGACATTCCTCACGTATGGCCGGAAGCTGTGCTTAAGGAAGCAAGCCGTCTGAAGCCGGAAGTCGAAGAGAAAGACAAAGAGAAGCGCATCGACCTGCGTCATCTGCCGTTCGTCACCATTGACGGCGAAGATGCCCGCGACTTCGATGACGCCGTATTCTGCGAAGCCAAGCCTGGCAAGCTGCGCCTGTTCTCCGGCGGCTGGAAGTTGTACGTGGCAATTGCCGACGTCTCCAGCTACGTGAAAATCGGTTCGGCCCTGGATGCCGAAGCCCAGGTTCGCGGCAACTCGGTGTACTTCCCGGAGCGCGTGATCCCGATGCTGCCTGAGCAGCTGTCCAACGGCCTGTGCTCGCTGAACCCGAAAGTCGACCGTTTGGCCATGGTTTGCGAGATGACCATCTCCAAAACCGGCGAAATGACCGACTATCAGTTCTACGAAGCGGTGATCCATTCCCAGGCACGTCTGACCTACAACAAGGTCAGCACTATTCTGGAACAGCCGAAAACCAGCGAGGCCAAGCAACTGCGCAGCGAATACGCTGATGTAGTGCCGCACCTCAAGCAGTTGTACTCGTTGTACAAGGTGTTGCTGGCAGCTCGTCATACCCGTGGCGCGATTGATTTTGAAACCCAGGAAACCCGGATCATCTTCGGTTCCGATCGCAAAATTGCCGATATTCGCCCGACCACCCGTAACGATGCGCACAAGCTGATTGAAGAGTGCATGCTGGCGGCCAACGTGGCCACCGCCGAGTTCCTCAAGAAGCACGAGATTCCTGCGCTGTATCGTGTCCACGATGGTCCGCCGCCGGAGCGTCTGGAAAAACTGCGTGCGTTCCTCGGTGAGCTGGGCCTGAGCCTGCACAAAGGTAAAGATGGTCCGTCGCCAAAGGATTACCAGGCATTGCTGGCCAGCATCAAGGACCGTCCGGATTTCCACCTGATCCAGACCGTAATGCTGCGTTCGTTGAGCCAGGCGGTATACAGCTCCGATAACCAGGGCCACTTCGGCCTGAATTATGAAGCCTATACCCACTTCACCTCGCCGATTCGTCGCTACCCTGACCTGTTGACCCACCGTGCGATCCGCAGCGTGATCCATTCCAAGATGGATACCCCGCACGTTCGCCGTGCTGGTGCGATGACCATTCCGAAAGCGCGCATCTATCCGTACGACGAAGCGATCCTGGAGCAGCTCGGCGAGCAGTGCTCCATGAGCGAGCGCCGTGCCGACGAAGCCACCCGCGATGTGACCAACTGGCTCAAGTGCGAGTTCATGAAGGATCGCGTAGGTGAGTCGTTCCCTGGCGTGGTAACGGCAGTGACCGGTTTTGGCCTGTTCGTGGAACTGACCGATATCTATGTTGAAGGTCTGGTTCACGTAACTGCCTTGCCGGGCGACTACTACCACTTCGACCCTGTGCATCACCGCCTGGCGGGCGAGCGCACCGGTCGCAGCTTCCGCTTGGGTGATACCGTTGAAGTGCGGGTCATGCGCGTCGATCTCGACGAGCGCAAGATCGACTTCGAAATGGCGGAAAAAACCCTCAGTGCGCCGATTGGTCGTAAAAATCGTACTGCTGATGCGCCTAAAACCAGGAATGCAGGCAAGGCCGGTACCAAGCCGACTGAAAAGCCGGTTGAGCCAGCCCCGGCTGCACGTCGCAGTGCGCCGGCCAAGCCCGCTAAAAAATCCTCGGATGATGCTTATCGCCCAAGCGATGCTGCGGCAAAAAACGCCGAGCTGCGCAAAAGCCGTGAACTGAAACAGGCGCTGCTGGCCGAATCGAAAAGCGGCGGTCGGACATCGGAGCCGGGAAAGTCGGGTAGGGGGGCGCCTGCAAAAGATGCGGGCAAGCCTTCCAAGCCGAGCAAACATCGTAAAGGCCCGCCAAAATCGGGCACCGCTCCAGCCGCCAAAAGCGGCGGGGCGCGCAAACCTAAGGCCAAGTCATGAGTCTGGAAAAAATCTATGGCGTGCATGCCGTAGAAGCATTGCTGCGTCACCATCCCAAGCGCGTCAAGCAGGTATGGCTGGCAGAAGGTCGCAGTGATCCGCGTGTACAAACGCTGATCGAGCTGGCCAACGAAAACCGTGTGGCTGTCGGCCAGGCCGAGCGTCGTGAAATGGACGTCTGGGTCGAAGGCGTGCACCAGGGTGTGGTGGCGGACGTGAGTCCGAGCCAGGTCTGGGGCGAAGCCATGCTCGACGAGCTGCTCGATCGCACTGAAGGTGCCCCGTTGCTGCTGGTGCTGGACGGCGTGACCGATCCCCACAACCTGGGTGCTTGCCTGCGTTCGGCGGATGCTGCCGGTGCGCTGGCTGTTATCGTGCCCAAGGACAAATCTGCAACGCTGACGCCGACGGTACGAAAAGTAGCCTGCGGTGCAGCGGAAGTTATTCCGTTGGTTGCCGTGACCAACCTGGCGCGTACCCTGGAGAAGCTCCAGCAGCGCGGCTTGTGGGTTGTCGGTACGGCCGGTGAGGCTGAAGTCAGTATCTATGACCAGGACCTGACCGGCCCGACCATCCTGATCATGGGGGCAGAAGGCAAGGGCATGCGTCGCCTGACCCGTGAGCACTGTGATTACCTGGTCAAGCTGCCGATGGCCGGCAGCGTCAGCAGCCTGAACGTTTCGGTGGCGACAGGTGTTTGCCTGTTCGAAGCCCAGCGTCAGCGCGGCGCCAAGGCCAAGACTTCTTCGAAGAAGAAGTAAGCTGGCTGGCTGTTAAATGTGGGAGCGGGCTTGCTCGCGATGCGTATCACGCGGTGTCTCTGGATGACCGCAGCGATGCCATCGCGAGCCAGCCCGCTCCCACATTGGTTTGTGGCGTATACAAGTAAAGATTGTTCAAATAATCACCAATTGCCTTGCGCCTCTGTTGTCCCTTCTCTACAATTGCGCCCCTTGCCGTCATGGCGGGCGCATATGTGCCTCTCTAGGCAAGACACACAAGTGTCATTCACTCCTTGTCTGACCGCTTTTTAGTTAGCGGCAGGCTACAACCCGTAAGGAGCATTCATGCGTCATTACGAAATCATCTTTTTGGTCCACCCGGATCAAAGCGAACAAGTCGGCGGCATGGTAGAGCGTTACACCAAGCTGATCGAAGAAGACGGCGGCAAAATCCACCGTCTGGAAGATTGGGGCCGTCGTCAACTGGCCTACGCAATCAACAATGTTCACAAGGCTCACTACGTGATGCTGAACGTTGAGTGCACTGGCAAAGCCCTGGCTGAGCTGGAAGACAACTTCCGTTACAACGATGCTGTGATCCGTAACCTGGTCATCCGTCGCGACGAAGCCGTAACTGGCCAGTCCGAGATGCTCAAGGCTGAAGAGAACCGCAGTGAGCGCCGTGAGCGTCGTGACCGTCCTGAGCATTCTGACAGCGCCGATGGCGATGACAGCGATAACAGCGACGCCAGCGATAACGCTGACGAGTAATCCACGGACCTTTTGAGGAGCCAATTACATGGCACGTTTCTTCCGTCGTCGTAAATTCTGCCGCTTCACCGCAGAAGAAGTGAAAGAGATCGATTACAAGGATCTCAACACTCTGAAAGCTTACGTATCCGAGACCGGCAAAATTGTTCCAAGCCGTATCACCGGTACTAAAGCTCGTTATCAGCGTCAGCTGGCCACCGCTATCAAGCGCGCCCGCTTCCTGGCCCTGCTGGCCTACACCGACAGCCACGGCCGCTGAGACCGGGCAGTCGACAAGTAGTAAAGGATTGAAAGCATGCGCGCCTTAGCTGAGTTCATCATGCGAGGCCGTGTGCAGGCCACGTTAATCGTGGCCGGATGTGCGGCATTGCCGTTCTTGTTCTGGTTGAGTGCTGCTGCAGGTAGCCTGGTGCTTCTGCGGCGCGGTCCGAGAGATGCCTTGAGCATTCTCTCATGGGCGTTACTGCCGGCCTTGGTCTGGTGGTTTATCGGAGAGCCCCGCACCCTTATGGTGCTGCTGGGAACTCTGGGGCTGGCGTTGATGTTACGCGCCGGTCAGTCCTGGAATCGCGTGCTGCTGGTCAGCGTAGCGTTGGGTGTGGTGTATGGCGTGGTCCTGGGTACGGTTTTCCGCGAACCCATTGGTGCGATGGCGCAGGAGTTGGAAAAACTTCTGCCGCAGGTCCTCAATGGTCTCTACGACAAGTTATCTGACGTAGAGCGAGCGCGCCTTGGAGCACTGATTGCACCCGTCCTCACCGGTTTGATTGCAGCTTTGATGCAGGTCGTCAGCGTGCTGAGCCTGATACTTGGGCGTTATTGGCAGGCGTTGTTGTATAACCCGGGTGGTTTTGCCAGCGAATTTCGCAGCATCCGCCTACCGCTGGGACCAGCGCTCGTATTGCTGGCGTGCATGCTTGTAGGGCCGAACTTCGGTCCCGAAATGGCCATGCTTACGCCGTTGTGCAGCGTAGCGTTGTTCTTCGCCGGGCTGGCCCTGATTCATGGGCTGGTGGCGCAAAAGCGACTGGCCAAGTTCTGGCTGGTGGGGTTGTACGTCACGCTGTTGCTGTTTATGCAGCTGATCTATCCGTTGCTCGTGGTCTTGGCCATTGTCGACAGCCTGATTGATTTTCGCGGACGTCTGGCGCCGAAAGGCACCGATAAAGACTCTGCGGACGGTGAAGGTTAAAAGTTAAGAGGATTTTCACATGCAACTGATCCTTCTGGAAAAAGTCGCGAACCTGGGCAACCTGGGCGACAAAGTAAATGTTAAGGCCGGTTACGGTCGTAACTACCTGCTGCCGTACGGCAAAGCTACCGCTGCAACCGCTGCCAACCTGGCTGCGTTTGAAGAGCGTCGTGCTGAGCTGGAACAAGCTGCTGCAGACAAAAAAGCTTCGGCTGAAACACGCGCTGCCCAACTGGCTGAGCTGGAAGTGACTATCACTGCCACCGCTGGCGACGAAGGCAAGCTGTTCGGCTCGATCGGCACTCACGACATCGCTGATGCACTGACCGCCTCCGGCGTTGAAGTTGCAAAAAGCGAAGTTCGTCTGCCGAACGGCACTATCCGCAACGTTGGCGAATTCGACGTGGCTGTGCACCTGCACGCCGAAGTTGAAGCAACCGTACGCGTTGTTGTGGTAGCTGCTTAAGCAGTCTTAACTGACTGGCACCTTGTGTGCCGGACGGTTAACATCGGGCACGATCCTGTTTACAGGTCGTGCCCTTTGTCTTTCTGCAGATCCTGATTTTCAAACTAATTCCAAGTGGCCATGAACGATATCTCCGCTCCTGAGCAATACGATCTACAAACCGCAGCCCTGAAGGTGCCTCCGCATTCCATCGAGGCCGAACAGGCTGTGCTCGGTGGTTTGATGCTGGACAACAACGCCTGGGAACGCGTGCTGGATCAGGTTTCGGACGGTGATTTTTATCGACATGACCACCGCCTGATCTTCCGCGCCATAGCCAAGCTGGCAGACCAGAACTCCCCGATTGACGTCGTGACCCTTGCCGAGCAACTGGACAAGGAAGGTCAGACTTCGCAGGTGGGCGGCCTGGGCTACCTCGGTGAACTGGCAAAAAATACGCCGTCGGTCGCCAACATCAAGGCCTACGCCCAGATCGTGCGTCAGCGTGCGACGTTGCGTCAGCTTATCGGTATCAGCACCGAAATCGCCGACAGTGCATTCAACCCGGAAGGGCGCAGCGCCGAAGAAATCCTCGATGAGGCCGAGCGCCAGATCTTTGCCATTGCCGAGGCCCGGCCAAAAACCGGTGGCCCGGTGAGCGTCAATGATCTGTTAACCAAAGCCATCGACCGTATCGACACGCTGTTCAACACCGACAACGCCATCACCGGCCTGTCCACCGGTTACACCGACCTCGATGGCATGACCAGCGGCTTGCAGCCTGCGGACTTGATTATCGTCGCCGGTCGTCCATCGATGGGTAAAACCACCTTTGCGATGAACCTGGTTGAAAACGCCGTATTGCGCAGCGAGAAAGCGGTACTGGTTTACTCTCTCGAGATGCCAGGTGAATCGCTGATCATGCGTATGCTGTCATCGCTGGGTCGCATCGACCAGACCAAGGTCCGGGCCGGTCGCCTCGAAGACGACGATTGGCCGCGCCTGACTTCGGCGGTCAACCTGCTCAATGACCGTAAACTGTTTATCGACGATACCGCGGGCATCAGCCCCTCGGAAATGCGCGCCCGTACCCGGCGACTGGTGCGTGAGCACGGCGATATCGGCCTGATCATGATCGACTACCTGCAATTGATGCAGATCCCGGGTTCCGGCGGTGACAACCGTACCAACGAAATCTCCGAGATTTCCCGCTCCCTCAAGGCGCTGGCCAAGGAATTCAACTGCCCGGTAGTCGCGCTGTCACAGCTCAACCGTTCCCTGGAGCAGCGGCCCAACAAGCGCCCGATCAACTCCGACTTGCGTGAATCCGGAGCCATCGAGCAGGACGCCGACGTCATCATGTTCGTGTACCGGGACGAGGTGTACCACCCCGAGACCGAGCACAAGGGCATTGCCGAGATCATCATCGGCAAGCAGCGTAACGGCCCGATCGGCACCACGCGCCTGGCGTTTATCGGCAAATACACGCGCTTCGAAAACCTGGCGCCAGGCAGTTACAACTTCGACGACGATTAACCTGTCCGGCTTCTGTGGGAGCTGGCCTGCCAGCGATAGCATCGACGCGGTCAATCAGATAGATCGCGCCGCCTGAATCGCGAGCAAGCTCGCTCCCACAGACAATATGCCTGCGCCAATCAATTCCGACCATTGCCGTCGGAATTGGTCATTTTTTGTGCTATATTCCGCGCCCGCGAATTTCTTAGTAAATGCCGCGCCCCCTTTTTTGCACTCAACACCGGTCATCGACATGCAATCAGCCAAGCCTCTATTTGACTATCCGAAGTACTGGGCCGAATGTTTCGGCCCAGCACCATTCCTGCCCATGAGCAGGGAGGAGATGGATCAGCTTGGCTGGGATTCATGCGACATCATCATCGTGACGGGTGATGCCTATGTCGATCACCCGTCATTTGGTATGGCCATCATTGGTCGCTTGTTGGAGTCCCAGGGTTTCCGTGTGGGCATCATTGCCCAGCCGAACTGGCAGTCCAAAGACGACTTTATGAAGCTGGGCGAGCCGAACCTGTTCTTCGGCGTTGCCGCCGGCAACATGGACTCGATGATCAACCGCTACACCGCTGACAAAAAGATCCGTTCCGATGACGCCTACACCCCCGGTGGCATGGCAGGCAAACGTCCGGATCGCGCCAGTCTGGTGTACAGCCAGCGCTGCAAGGAAGCCTACAAAAACGTACCGATCGTACTCGGCGGTATCGAAGCTTCGTTGCGCCGTATCGCGCATTACGACTACTGGCAGGACCGCGTACGCAATTCGATCCTGATCGACGCCTGTGCCGATATCCTGTTGTACGGCAACGCCGAGCGCGCCATCGTCGAAGTAGCCCAGCGTCTGTCCTACGGCCACAAAGTCGAAGACATCACCGATGTGCGCGGCACCGCGTTCATTCGTCGCGATACGCCAAAAGACTGGTATGAAGTCGACTCCACGCGTATTGACCGTCCGGGCAAGATCGACAAGATCATCAACCCGTACGTCAACACCCAGGACACCCAGGCCTGCGCCATCGAGCAGGAAAAGGGCCCGGTTGAAGACCCGAACGAAGCCAAGGTCGTGCAGATCCTGGCCAGCCCGCGCATGACCCGTGACAAGACGGTCATCCGTCTGCCATCGGTCGAGAAAGTACGTGCTGATGCGGTGCTGTATGCCCACGCCAACCGCGTGCTGCACCTTGAAACCAACCCGGGCAACGCCCGTGCGCTGGTGCAAAAGCACGGCGAAGTGGATGTATGGTTCAACCCGCCACCGATCCCGATGACCACTGAAGAAATGGACTACGTGTTTGGCATGCCTTACGCACGTATTCCCCATCCTGCGTACGGCAAGGAAAAAATCCCGGCCTACGACATGATCCGTTTCTCGGTGAACATCATGCGTGGCTGCTTTGGTGGTTGCACCTTCTGCTCGATTACCGAGCACGAAGGCCGCATCATCCAGAACCGCTCCGAAGAGTCGATCATTCGCGAAATCGAAGAGATCCGCGACAAGGTGCCAGGCTTTACCGGGGTTATTTCCGACCTTGGCGGCCCGACCGCGAACATGTACCGCATCGCCTGCAAAACGCCAGAAATCGAATCCGCGTGCCGCAAGCCGTCCTGCGTTTTCCCGGGCATCTGCCCGAACCTGAACACCGACCACTCGTCGCTGATTCAGCTTTACCGCAGCGCCCGTGCCTTGCCGGGCGTGAAGAAAATCCTGATCGCTTCCGGTCTGCGTTACGACCTTGCCGTCGAGTCGCCGGAATACGTGAAGGAACTGGTCACCCACCACGTCGGTGGTTACCTGAAGATCGCCCCGGAACACACCGAGGAAGGTCCGCTCAACCAGATGATGAAGCCGGGCATTGGCAGCTATGACAAGTTCAAGCGCATGTTCGAGAAGTACACCAAGGAAGCAGGCAAAGAGCAGTACCTGATCCCGTACTTCATTGCCGCTCACCCCGGCACTAAAGACGAAGACATGATGAACCTGGCCATCTGGCTCAAGACCAACGGTTTCCGTGCCGACCAGGTGCAGGCGTTCTACCCGTCGCCGATGGCTACCGCCACCGCGATGTACCACTCGGGCAAGAACCCGCTGCGCAAGGTCACGTACAAGAGCGACTCGGTGACCATCGTCAAGAGCGAGGAGCAGCGCCGCCTGCACAAGGCGTTCCTGCGCTATCACGACCCGAAAGGCTGGCCGATGCTGCGTGAGGCGCTGACCCGCATGGGCCGTGCCGACCTGATCGGTTCGGGCAAGGACCAGTTGATCCCGTTGCATCAGCCGGCGACCGACAGTTACCAGAGTGCCCGTCGCAAAAACTCGACGCCTGCCGGTAGCCACAAGGTCGCGGGTGAGAAGACCACCAAGATCCTGACCCAGCACACTGGCCTGCCGCCGCGTGCCAGTGATGGTGGCAACCCGTGGGACAAGCGTGAACAGGCCAAGGCTGCTGCGTTTGCCCGCAACAAGCAGGCCGCCAAGGAGCGCCAGGAAGCAGCCAAGGGCGGCAAGAGCCAGCGCCCGGCCCGCAAGCCGGTAGTGCCGCGCTAAGCCTGCCCTTGTAGATACTCTGTTGCAGGTCAAGCCCTATTGTGGGAGCGAGCCTGCTCGCGAACGACCTTCGCGAGCAGGC
>NZ_WIVQ01000125.1:0-10225 GCF_009600545.1 Pseudomonas sp. FSL R10-1339
GATGTGGGTGCCACGGCAGGTCAAAGGCAAAGCGGTAAAGCACCAGACTGACCAGTTCGGCCCCTAGCGCCACCAGCGGCCTGCTGGCGGCGCTAGGGGCCGAACTGGTCAGTCTGGTGCTTTACCGCTTTGCCTTTGACCTGCCGTGGCACCCACATCCGTGGTTGTTGCTGTTGCCGGTGTTGGGCGCGGTGATGGTGGGCGGTGCGGGCGTGTTTGGCACACGCAGGGCGCTGAATGCCAGCCCGTTGACGGTGTTGCGCGAGGGTTGATATGGCCAGACACTATAAATCCTGGCGTTGACGAGCGCAGCGAGGCTGCGATCGTCGTTTTGGGATTCAACTGTTACGCCGCGTACATATCCTGCATTCGCGTTTAACTGAAATATTGGTTTCGCCCTTACGGCGAGTCCATTTTGAAAGGACCCAAAAGGAACCAAAAGGTCCTCGCCCTACCACTCGGCCGATTCGCCAAGGTTCGCCGGCTCCCTCCCTCCGGCTCTGTTATGGGAGCGGGCTTGCCCGCGATGGCAGCACTTTGTTCCTCGAGATAGAACGAGGTGCCTGCATCGCGGGCAAGCCCGGCTCCCACAGGGAGATATGTCGGTCGAAAATCCTGCATTCAAACAGGCCGGCCGGTCGGCCGCCTCGACGGCTTTTGATCTTGATCTACCCGCCCCATCGGGAGGCCGAGAGGAGGTTCTGCGCAGTGGGTCGACCGGCATGGATGCCGGGAGAGCCGCGATGGGCCATGGATGGCCCGTGGCGGCGGGCCCACGGAGCGGGACCGGAACGAGGGAACCTGAGCGCAGCGAAGGCCGTACGCCAGGGGCAAGCCTTTTTGGTTACTTTTTCGGCGTCTGGAAAAAGTGACTCGCCGTAAGGGCGAAACCAATATTCCAGTTAAACGCAGATGCCGGATATGTACGCGGTACACCAGTTAAACCCTGCAGCGGCTAAATATCCGCCCAGGTTTTACCCTAGCTTTTCTCGTAATAAATCTCGTTGATCCACCACAGCACTTCCCCGCTCGGGGTCTGCACCACTGCCTCGTCGCCCACCTCTTTCTTCAACAGCGCACGGGCCATCGGTGAGTCGATGGAGATGTAGTCGTTGCGTCCGTAGATTTCGTCGTAACCCACAATGCGGAATTTCTTGACGTCCCCGGCCTCGTTTTCAATTTCGACCCAGGCACCAAAAAACACCCGGCCTTCCTGCTCCGGCGAGTAATCAACCACCCGTACATCCTCGAGGCGCTTGCGCAGGTAGCGCACCCGTCGGTCAATCTCGCGCAGCAACTTCTTGTTGTACTGGTAGTCAGCGTTTTCGCTGCGATCACCCAGTGATGCTGCCCAGGTCACCTTGCGTGTGGTATCCGGGCGTTTTTCCCGCCACAGGTAGTCAAGCTCCTGCTTCAGGGCTTCATGGCCTTGCCTGGTGATGATGTTGGTACTCACTCGCGGTCGTTCTCCAGCAGGTTGCATTGGCCAGGGCAGACTCTTAGCACCCCGGCGCGACGAAATACATAGAGGCGCTGATAAAAATCACAAGCGCAGCGACACTCTCACTGTGCCGTGGCCTGGCGATACTGGCGCGGGGTAAAGCCGGTCAATGCCTTGAATTGGCGGGTGAATGCGCTGTGGTCGGTGTATCCGCACTGCAGGGCCACCTGGGTAATCGGAATATCGGTCAGCAACAGCCGATGGGCGTGTTCCAGACGCACCTTCTGGATCATCTGCCGTGGCGTCAGGTGAAACACACGCTTGCAGTAGCGCTCCAGTTGCGCCACGGAGATTCCGGCAATACGGGTCAACTCACCCAGGGTAACGCGGCGGTTGAAATGCGTGCGAATGTGCTCATCCACTGCCGCCAGCCGCTGGTACGCCGGGTGGGTATCACTGGCTGATTGCAAGTCCACGGAGATCCCGGCCAGGCCGATGATCTCGCCCTGGAGATTGTACAGCGGGCGCTTGTGGGTCAGGCACCAGCCAGGCTCCCGGGTCCCGTACAGATGCAGTTCCAGCTGGTCCTCAAGCACCAGCCCCTGCTCCAGCACCTGGCGATCCTGCTCGGTATAGCCCGGCCCCAACTGCGCGGGGAATACCTCGGCGCTGGTTTTGCCGAGCAGGGGTTGCAACTGCTTGAGGCCGCAGCGCTGGACCAGGGTGCGGTTGGCCAGTACATAGCGCGCGGCATTGTCCTTGATGAAGATCGCGGCATTGGGGATGGCATCGAGCATCGGTAGCAACAGGGCTACCCCCGAGAGCAACTGCTCAAGACTCTCGGGGCGGCTCAACTCGCTGCCCTGGCTCAGGATTGCAAAAGCATTCTGCGTCATAAAACTCACTCTCCCACCACTGGCCAGGTATCGGCCGCCTGGGTGCATTGTGCTGATTTCGTCATCGGCTTCAATGGAAAAGATCAATCGCAAACTTTCCCCGACGTTCAATCTAGCGCCATTGCACACCCGCCAACCGTATTGGCGCAATGGCAAATGACATCACACCTGCCTAACCAATAACTCACAAAAAGGCGACGCTATGTCAGGTAAAGGCAAATTCAAGAAACAGCTCTCACTGATGGACCTGACCTTTATCGGTCTGGGTGCCATCTTCGGTTCCGGCTGGTTGTTTGCAGCCAGTCATGTGTCGGCGATCGCTGGCCCGGCTGGGATTTTTTCCTGGCTGCTGGGCGGTTTTTCCGTGCTGTTGCTAGGCATCGTTTACTGCGAGCTGGGCGCTGCCCTGCCGCGCGCCGGTGGCGTCATTCGTTACCCGGTTTACTCCCATGGCCCGTTGCTCGGTTACTTGATGGGCTTTATCACCCTGATCGCCTTCTCCAGCCTGGTGGCAATTGAAGTGGTCGCCGCCCGCCAATACGCCGCGGCATGGTTCCCCGAGCTGACCAAGGCCGGCTCCAGTGACCCTTCGATCCTGGGCTGGCTCCTGCAGTTCGGCCTGCTGTGCCTGTTTTTCATGCTCAACTACCGAAGCGTGAAGACCTTCGCCATGGCCAATAACCTGGTCAGCGTATTCAAATTTATCGTGCCGCTGCTGGTCATCGGCGTGCTGTTCACCTTCTTCAAACCGGAAAATCTCTACGCCCAGGGCTTCGCCCCGTTCGGCCTGTCGGGCGTGCAGATGGCCGTTTCTGCAGGCGGCATTATCTTCGCCTATCTGGGCCTGACACCGATCATTTCGGTGGCCAGTGAAGTGAAGAACCCGCAACGCACCATCCCGATTGCCCTGATCCTGTCGGTCCTGTTGTCGACCGTGATTTATGTGCTGCTGCAAGTGGCCTTCCTCGGCGGCGTACCCACTGAAATGCTGGCCAACGGCTGGGCCGGCGTGACCAAGGAACTGGCATTGCCCTATCGCGACATCGCCCTGGCTCTGGGTGTGGGCTGGCTGGCTTATCTGGTGGTGGCTGATGCGGTGATCTCGCCAAGCGGCTGCGGCAACATTTACATGAATGCCACACCGCGGGTGATTTATGGCTGGGCGCAAACCGGCACGTTTTTCAAGATTTTCACCCGCATCGATGAAAAGTCCGGCATCCCGCGCCCGGCACTGTGGCTGACCTTTGGCCTGTCGGTGTTCTGGACCCTGCCTTTCCCGTCCTGGGAAGCCCTGATCAGCGTGGTATCTGCCGCCCTGGTACTGAGCTACGCAGTGGCACCGGTGTCCGTGGCCGCATTGCGCCGCAATGCCCCAGACATGCCACGCCCGTTCCGGGTCAAGTGGATGGGGGTGATGGGGCCGCTGTCATTTATCGTCGCTGCGCTGATTGTTTACTGGTCAGGCTGGAACACCGTGTCCTGGCTGCTCGGCCTGCAAATCGTGATGTTCGTGGTGTACCTGCTGTGTTCGCGATTCGTACCGACCAACCACCTGAGCCTGGGCCAGCAAGTACGCTCATCTTTGTGGCTGATCGGCTTCTACGCCGTAACCATGGTGCTGTCCAAACTCGGCACTTTCGGTGGCCTGGGCGTACTTGCCCACCCGTTTGACACCCTGGTCGTCGCAGCTTGTGCGACGGGCATCTATTACTGGGGCGCGGCCACCGGCGTGCCGGCTCATCTGGTCCGGCTGGAAGACGACGAGGACAGCGAAGAAGCCCCGGAACTTGCCAGTAACACCCCGGCCAGCCACGCCACGGGGGCGTTTATCCAGACTTCATCCTGAGACACCGTTAACCACAGTAGTCCTCCGAGCCGTTGTTCTCTTCCAAGGGATACGTTCATGAAGCAAGTCCATATCATTGATTCACATACCGGCGGCGAACCCACCCGCGTGGTGATCAAAGGCTTCCCGCAACTGGCCGGGCGCAGCATTGCCGAGCAGCGCGACACCCTGCGCGACCAGCATGACCAATGGCGCCGGGCCTGCCTGCTGGAGCCCCGAGGCAACGATGTACTGGTCGGTGCACTGTACTGCGAGCCCGTGTCGGCGGATGCCACGTGCGGGGTGATCTTCTTCAACAATGCCGGTTATCTGGGCATGTGCGGCCACGGCACCATCGGCCTGATCGCCTCCCTGCATCACCTGGGCCAGATCGAGATCGGCGAGCACAAGATCGACACCCCGGTCGGCCCGGTCACCGCCACCCTGCATCCAGATGGCAAGGTCACCGTAGGCAATGTGCCCTCCTACCGCTATCGCCAGCAGGTCGCCGTTGAGGTGCCGGGGCATGGCCGTGTGCAGGGCGATATTGCCTGGGGCGGCAACTGGTTCTTCCTGGTCTCCGATCACGGCAAGACACTGCAACTGGACAATGTCGAAGCCCTGACCGAGTACACCTGGACCATGCTCAAGGCCCTTGAGGCACAGGGTATCCACGGCGAAGACGGTGCCCTGATCGACCATATCGAACTGTTTGCCGACGACGACCAGGCCGACAGCCGCAACTTTGTCATGTGCCCGGGCAAGGCCTATGACCGCTCGCCCTGTGGCACCGGCACCAGCGCCAAGCTGGCGTGCCTGGCCGCCGACGGCAAGCTGGCTCCAGGCCAGCCCTGGGTGCAGGCCAGCATCACCGCCAGCCAGTTTGTCGGCAGTTATCAATGGGACGGCGAGCGCATTCGCCCGTTCATTACCGGCCAGGCCTATATGACCGCCGACAGCATGCTGCTGATCGACGAAAAAGATCCTTTCGCGTGGGGCATTTAAGCCCTTCGCCGTAAACACATCCGAATAAACGACTCGAGGAGTTAGAACAATGAGCGATAACATTTTCACCGGTTGCATGCCTGCCCTGATGACCCCTTGCACCGCCGAGCGCAAGCCGGACTTCGACGCGCTGGTGGCCAAGGGCCGCGAACTGATCGATATCGGCATGAGTGCCGTGGTGTACTGCGGCTCCATGGGTGACTGGCCTTTGCTGACCGAAGCCGAGCGCCAGGAAGGTGTGGCACGCCTGGTAGCTGCGGGCATCCCAACCATCGTCGGCACCGGCGCCGTAAACAGCCGCGAAGCGGTGTCCCATGCGGCACACGCTGCCAAAGTTGGCGCCCAGGGCCTGATGGTGATTCCACGCCTGCTGTCCCGTGCAGCCTCGCCTGCTGCGCAAAAAGCTCACTTCGCCGCCATCCTGCAAGCCGCTCCACAGCTACCGGCGGTTATCTACAACAGCCCGTACTACGGCTTCGCCACCCGCGCCGACCTGTTCTTCGAACTGCGTAGCCAATACCCGAACCTGATCGGCTTCAAAGAGTTCGGCGGTGCTGCCGACATGCGTTACGCCGCCGAACACATCACTTCCAAAGACGATGATGTGACCCTGATGGTCGGCGTCGACACCCAGGTTGTGCATGGCTTCGTCAACTGCAACGCCACCGGCGCCATTACCGGCATCGGCAACGCCCTGCCTCGCGAAGTGTTGCACCTGGTGGCCCTGAGCAAGCAAGCGGCCAAGGGCGACCCTAAAGCCCGTCGCCTGGCCCGCGAGCTGGAAGCCGCCCTGGCGGTGCTCTCGTCGTTCGATGAAGGCACTGACCTGGTGCTCTACTACAAGCACCTGATGGTGCTCAATGGCGACACAGAATACAGCCTGCACTTCAACGACACCGATGCGCTGAGCGATGCCCAACGCCACTACGCCGAGAACCAGTACAGCCTGTTCCGCCAGTGGTACAAAACCTGGTCCGCCGAACAGAACGTCGCCTGACCCGCAGCGCAGCCCTGCATCCCTGAACAGCGGCGCACATCATGTGCGCCGCCTTGTTCCAGCCAACCCATTTTTAGGAACACGCCATGACTCTGACAGGCAACATGCTGATCGGTCAGCAAGCCATCACCGGTAACCGCGAAGCGATCCGGGCGATCAATCCCGCCACCGGCACTGTGCTCGAACCGGCCTACCTTGGCGGCGGCAGCGAACATGTCGAGCAGGCGTGCACCCTGGCCCAGGAGGCTTTTGACAGCTTTCGCGAGACCTCACTGGAAACTCGCGCCACTTTTCTGGAAACCATCGCCGCTGAAATCGAAGCCCTTGGCGATGAATTGATTGACCGCGCCGTCAGCGAATCAGGCCTGCCACGCCCGCGCATCGTCGGTGAACGCGCACGTACCTGCCAGCAACTGCGTACCTTTGCCCGTACCGTACGCGCTGGAGAATGGCTGGATGTGCGGGTCGACAACGCGCTGCCCGAGCGCCAACCACTGCCCCGTGCAGATTTGCGCCAACGCCAGGTGCCACTGGGGCCGGTGGCGGTATTCGGCGCCAGCAACTTCCCGCTGGCCTTCTCCGTGGCCGGTGGCGACACTGCCTCGGCGCTGGCGGCCGGCTGCCCGGTGGTGGTCAAGGCCCACAGCGCCCACCCTGGCACCAGCGAACTGGTTGGCCATGCGATTGCCTGTGCGGTGAAAGAATCGGACCTGCCTGAAGGGGTCTTTTCCCTGTTGTTCGGTTCCGGCCGTGAAGTCGGTGTTGCCCTGGTCAGCGATCCACGCATCAAGGCAGTCGGCTTCACCGGCTCGCGCAGTGGCGGCATGGCTTTGTGCAAAGTGGCAGCAGCACGCCCCGAACCCATACCGGTGTATGCGGAGATGAGCTCGATCAACCCGGTACTGCTGTTCCCCGCTGCGCTGCAGGCTCGCGGCGAATCACTGGCGCAGGGCTTTGTTGCATCTCTGACCCAGGGGGCAGGCCAGTTTTGCACCAACCCGGGTCTGGTTATCGGCCATCAAGGGCCGGCACTGGATAGATTTATCAGCACAGCTGCCCGGCTGGTCCAGCAAAGCCCGGCCCAGACGATGCTCACTCCCGGGATTTTCCAGGCCTATGAAGCCGGTATTGGCTCTTTGCAGGAACTGAACAGTGCTCAAGAGGCCGCTGCCGGCTTGAGGGGGGAGACACCCAACCAGTGCCAGGCCCATCTGTTTGTGACCCGGGCCGGGGACTTCCTCGCCGACCCTGCATTGCAGGCCGAAGTCTTTGGTGCTGCGGCGCTGGTGGTGCAATGCGCCGATGACGAGGAGATCCGCCAGGTGCTCGAGCACCTTGAAGGCCAATTGACCATCACCCTGCAACTGGATGAAGCCGACCTCGACAGTGCCAGGGCCATGCTTGCGACCCTGGAACGCAAGGCTGGTCGCTTGCTGGTCAATGGCTGGCCAACGGGGGTTGAGGTGTGCGACGCGATGGTCCACGGCGGGCCTTTCCCGGCGACTTCGGACACCCGTACCACCTCGGTTGGCACTGCGGCCATCCAGCGCTTCCTGCGTCCTGTCTGCTATCAGGACTTCCCTGACAGCCTGTTGCCGACGGCACTCAAGCACGCCAACCCGCTGCACTTGCGCCGCCTGCTCGATGGCCACAGAGAAGTACTGGAAAATGCCTGATCACTTCGCTGGAAACACAGCTGACATTGCCGTGGTCGGCGCCGGAATCATCGGCGTCGCCTGTGCCCTGCAACTGGCGCGCCAGGGCCAGCGGGTGGTGGTCATCGACCCGCAGGAACCGGGCCATGGCGCCTCATTCGGCAATGCCGGGCACCTGGCCACCGAACAGGTGTTCCCGATTGCCGACCTGTCGATTCTCAAGCGCTTGCCGGCCATGCTGATGGACCCGATGGGCCCCCTGCGCCTGGACTGGAAATATATGCCCCGGGCCCTGCCGTGGTTCACGCGTCTGCTGCTGAACCTGCGCAAGGCACCCTTTCAGCGCACTGTAGCCGGTATTCGGGCACTTAACGAAAGCAGCCTGGGTGCCTGGCACAGGCTGCTGGAGGGCATTGACTGCCCGGGCCTGATGCGCGAAGACGGTTCGTTGCTGGTGTACGAACGTTCCGAGTCCCGGCAGCCACTTCTGGCACTGCAGGCACGCATGCGCCAGCAGCAGGTACCGGTCGAGTTCTGGGAGGCCAGGGCCATACACAAGGCAGCGCCGCAACTGAGCGAGCAGATTCAGGGCGGGTTGTTTTTTCCGGCCACGGGGCACTTTATCGACCCCTATCGCGTGGTTTGCGAACTGGTAGAGGCTGCCAGAAAGTGCGGTGTGCAGTTTCTCAAGCAACAGGTCACAGGCGGGCAACTGAGTGAGGCCGGAGTTTCTCTGATGACAGCCCAGGGCCAGGTGTCCGCCCGCCGGGTCGTGATCGCCTGCGGCGCCCACTCGGCCAAACTCACCGCAACCCTGACCGGCAAGCACGTTCCGCTGGATACCGAACGCGGTTACCACCTGATGCTGCCCCACGAGCATGACCGGCTGCCGTTTGCCGTCACCTCACTGGAACGCAAATTCATCATGACCCCGATGAGCGATGGCTTGAGGCTGGCGGGTACAGTTGAATTTGCCGGCCTGGAAGCGCCGCCGAGCATGGAGCGCGCCTGGCAGCTGCATCGCCTGAGCAAAGGATTGTTGCGCCATGACCTTAGCGCTGAAGACGCGACGCCATGGATGGGCTTTCGCCCGTCGTTGCCGGACTCACTGCCGATCATCGACCGGGTGTGCGACGGCAAGGTACTGCTTGCCTTCGGCCATCAGCATTTGGGCCTGACCCAGGCAGCGGTAACGGCTGAACTGATCGCGCAGTTGGCGGGGGCAACCAGTGCCCACGCGCTGCCTGAGTTGCACCCTTACCGGCTGGAGCGTTTCTGATCCCATCCGTAGCAGCTGCCGAAGGAACGAGGCTGCTACGGGGCTGGAGCCTCAGCGCAGGGTTATCAACCCCTGCCGGCTGACACGGGTGAGGTTGTGAATCACCCGCTCGGCATTTTCAGCATCGGGGGACTGGATCACCGCCAGGTCAAAACTGTCAGCGGCAAATCGCGCCAGTTGATCGCCCTCTTCCACAAACTGGATCAGAAACGCCGTAGGCCGCCCTTTGCGGCGTGGCCAGCCATCGAGATAGCGCAGCAACGTAGGCTGATGCTTACCGCCCAGGAGGATTTTTGGGTTGCGCAAGGTTGGGCTGGCCGAGATCGGCGCAAGACGTACAAGGGGACGTGGGTGACTCATGTATCGGTTCTCCGCCTCAAGATTCTGCGTGGCAGGTGAGAGGCAACACCGAACCAGCGCTTTAGCGGTATTTCAAGGCCTGTTTCAAGCCTCTTAGACGGTCTGTGACCCTCTGGCGCCCCGCAAGTAGCTGTTTAAATCGGCGCAAGAAAACATCCTAGATAAACCTGCTTACTACTGTCAACAATCATCTGGAACGAAAAAGGCCCGCTCTGGGCGGGCCTTTTCACTGGCATCGGGTTTTCAGTCAGCTAGTGCACGATCGATCGACAACTTGCCTGCACCTTCGATCAGCACTGCCACGGTACCACCCAGCAAGGCCAGGGCGAATTCATAGCCGTTGTTGGCCATAAACAGGCCATTGCTGATATGCACCGAGAAGATCGCCACCAGCAACGTAAACGACAGGCCCAGGGCTGCAGGGCGCGCCAGCAAGCCAATAATCAGCGCCAGACCGCCCAGAAACTCGGTACCGCCCGCCAGCACTGCCATCAACATGCCCGGCGCCAGGCCAATGCTCTCCATCCATTGCGCCGTGCCCGCCAGGCCCCCGCCGCCAAACCAGCCGAACAGTTTTTGCGAACCGTGGGCGGCAAAGATAATACCGACGAAAATACGCAAGACCGTCAAACCATAACCTGCGCGGCTGCCCAGTACGGTATGGATCAATTTGCTCATGATGGAATCCTTTAGGGAAGCTCCGATCAACTTGCCGCAACCGCGCAGTAAGTTGAAAATCCCGCTGAATTTGGCGCTATTGACCGCGA
>NZ_WIVQ01000126.1:0-9934 GCF_009600545.1 Pseudomonas sp. FSL R10-1339
TCTTTCAGGCGTACGGCTTCTTCCACGGCGATTTCGCAGAAGGGGTTCATCGACATCTTGACGTTGGCGAGGTCAACGCCGGAGTTGTCCGCTTTGACGCGCACTTTAACGTTGTAATCGACCACTCGTTTGACAGCTACAAGAACCTTCATGGATTCCTCGTTACTCTCCGGTGAAAAGAAAGTCGCCTAGGCGAACCTGGCGGTTGATGCTCGTCAGCACAAGGGCACCTCCAAAGATCGTTGCCTTATTAATAGACGGGTACCAGCGACTGCCCCTGCGACCGTCTGTCCGATGTGACTAACAAGTCATCCACCAAAAGGACGTGTAAACTCCGCTGCAAAAATGGCAGGCTCCCACTGGCTCATGCCTGTGCCCTGTCTTTAGAGGTGCTCTTGAAACCGACAATCAGCCTACGGCGAGCGCAAAACCGACCGTATCTTGACCGGAACACCATTTGCGGTCAATACAGCAAATGGGCCAGTTTTAAGCCGCGCGTCTTTGATTTGTCTGGGTTGCAGTGAATTCAAACAAACGTTTGTATTGGACCCTGCCAGTGGTGTAGATATAATGCCCGACCTCATAGAGAGAGCGGCGCCTCATCCATTGCGTCCTTGGCCTGCGTCGAGGGAATAATGGATGAAACGCCAAACCTCCAATTAGAAAAATACCGTTGAGCCTTGAGTAGGAGAGAACCTGTGGAACGCGAATACATGGAATTCGACGTGGTCATCGTCGGCGCCGGCCCTGCCGGTTTGTCCGCCGCCTGCCGCCTGAAGCAGAAGGCCGCCGAAGCCGGTAAAGAAATCAGCGTCTGCGTGGTTGAAAAAGGCTCCGAAGTCGGTGCTCATATCCTGTCCGGTGCGGTCTTTGAACCTCGCGCCCTGAACGAGTTGTTCCCGGACTGGAAAGAGCTCGGCGCTCCGCTCAACACTCCCGTTACCCGCGACGATATTTATGTACTGCGCAGCGACAGCACCGCGACCAAGGTGCCAGACCTGTTTGTGCCGAAAACCATGCACAACGAAGGCAACTACATCATCTCCCTGGGCAACCTGTGCCGCTGGCTGGCACAGCAGGCCGAAAACCTGGGTGTAGAAATCTACCCGGGCTTCGCTGCTCAAGAAGTGCTATTCGACGAAAACAATGTGGTTCGCGGGATCATCACCGGCGACCTGGGCGTTGACCGCGAAGGCAACCCCAAGGAAGGCCTGTACACCCCGGGCATGGAACTGCGTGGCAAGTACACCCTGTTCGCCGAAGGCTGCCGCGGTCACCTGGGCAAGCAACTGATCGAACGCTTCAAGCTCGACAGCGACGCAGATGCCCAACACTACGGTATCGGCCTGAAAGAAATCTGGGAAATCGACCCGGCCAAACACCAGCCAGGCCTGGTGGTGCACACTGCAGGCTGGCCGCTGGACATTATCAGCAGCGAAAACACCGGCGGTTCTTTCCTGTATCACCTGGAAAACAACCAGGTAGTAGTTGGCTTGATCGTTGATCTGTCCTACAGCAACACCTTCCTGTCGCCATTCGACGAATTCCAGCGCCTCAAGCATCACCCGGTGCTCAAGCAGTACCTGGAAGGCGGCAAACGTATCAGCTATGGCGCTCGCGCCATCTGCAAAGGCGGCCTGAACTCGCTGCCGAAAATGATCTTCAACGGCGGCGCATTGATCGGTTGCGATCTGGGCACCCTGAACTTCTCCAAGATCAAAGGCAGCCACACCGCGATGAAGTCCGGCATGCTCGCAGCTGAGGCCGTGGCTGACTCGTTGCTCGCCGACTCCGAAGGCGGTGATGCACTGAACACCTACGTTGAGGCCTTCAAGGCCAGCTGGCTGTTCGACGAACTGTTCGCCAGCCGCAACTTCGGTCCGGCACTGCACAAGTTCGGCCCTATCGTGGGCGGTGGTTTCAACTGGCTTGATCAGAACATCTTCGGCGGCAAACTGCCGTTCACCCTGCACGACACCAAGCCTGACTACGCCTGCCTCAAACAGGCCAAGGACTGCAAAAAGATCGACTACCCGAAGCCGGACGGCAAACTCAGCTTCGACAAGCTCAGCTCGGTATTCATCTCCAGCACCAACCACGAAGAAGAGCAGCCTTGCCACCTCAAGCTGCGCGACGCGAGCATCCCGATCAGCGTCAACCTGCCGCTCTACGACGAGCCTGCTCAGCGTTATTGCCCGGCGGGTGTGTACGAAGTGATCACCCAGGAAAGCGGCGAGAAGCGCTTCCAGATCAACTCGCAAAACTGCGTGCACTGCAAAACCTGTGACATCAAGGACCCATCACAGAACATCACCTGGGTAACCCCGGAAGGTTGCGGCGGGCCGACTTACCCGAACATGTAAGTCTAAAAAAGGCTCCTTCGGGGGCCTTTTTTATTGCCCCCGGATTTGTGGGAGCGGGCTTGCTCGCGATGGGATCGCCCAGGTTTGCCTGACAGACTGCGCTGTGCGCATCGCGAGCAAACCCGCTCTCACACCGCGCCCGTCACACCGACTGACTAGCACCCCACCCCTTCATGACCGGGGCTGCGTTCGAAGTAGCGCTTGTACTCGCGACTGAACTGCGACGTACTCTGATAGCCCACCCGCTCCGCCACCTGCGCCACCCCCAGCCCCTCACTCAATAGCAACTGCTGCGCCCGCAACAGCCGCAACCGCTTGAGATACTGCACCGGCGACAACAAGGTGCTGCGCTTGAAATGCTCATGAAAGGTCGACGCGCTCATATTCGCGCAACGGGCCAATGTCTCGACATTCAGCGGCTGTGCGAAGTGTTCATGCAAGTAGCTCAATGACGCCGCCACCCGGGCAAACTGCCCTTGCTGCTCAACCAAAGCCCGCAACACACCCGCCTGCGGCCCCCGCAAGGCCGCGAACAGCACCTCGCGCAACCTCGCCTGCCCCATGATCCGGCACTCCAGAGGGTCGTGCAGGCAACGCAACAGGCGCTCGACCGCCTGGCGCATATCGTCATCCAGCACCGCCGAGGTCATCGACTCCGGAGTTTGGGCAACTGCACTGCGGTCAGGGGCCAGGCCCATGGCCAGTACCAACTCGCCCAGTACCGCTCGGTCGATGCTGATAGCAACACCCAGCAATGGCATTTCTTCCGAAGCGAAGGTTTCACACTCAAAAGGCACCGCCAGCGCCTGCACCAGATAATGTCCGGCACCGTATTCCAGGGTGCGCTGGCCCAGATAGGCCAACTTACTGCCTTGAGCAATCACCATTAGGCTAGGCTCATAAATCTGCGGCATTCGGGCTACTACCCGGCAGGCAGAAACTACCCGGACTTCGGGCAACAAGGTCGACACAAAACCGGTTTGTGTCGCCAGCGGTTCGATCAGAGACACCAGAGCGGCGTTCTCGTCACGGTGACGGGTCAAAAGCATGGAGAAAGGTTCGCAGGAGGAATAGACAGCCGCATCTTCGCAGAATTGGTCAATAAAATGGCAGCCACCCCGTCAATCCGGAGTATTAGGCATGACAGGCGGAGGAATCGTCATAGTCCTGAAAGGCATGTAAGCGCAAAATTGCGCCCTGTTCACAGTCAACGTTTCGCGAGGTTCTCATGTCCACTGTTACTTATAACGCTATCGGTTATGCCGCCCAGAATGCCAAGGCCCCACTGGCGCCCATGCCGTTCAACCGTCGCGCACCGCGACCGGACGACGTCGCGATCGAAGTGCTGTATTGCGGTGTCTGTCACTCCGACATCCACCAGGCGCGCAATGACTGGGGCTTCGCGACTTACCCGCTGATGCCGGGCCATGAAATCATCGGCAAGGTCACCGCCGTTGGCGACAAAGTTACCAAGCACAAGGTCGGCGATCTGGTCGGCGTGGGCTGCATGGTTGATTCGTGCCGCACCTGCTCGGCCTGCAAGGAAGACCTGGAGCAATACTGCCTGGAAGGCATGACCCAAACCTACGCCAGCCCGGACCGCATCGACGGCACGCTGACCATGGGCGGTTACTCGGACAAGATGGTTGTCAGCGAACACTTCGTACTGAGCATTCCGAAAAATCTCGACCCGGCCAGCGCCGCACCCCTGCTGTGCGCCGGCATCACCACCTACTCGCCTCTGGTTCACTACGGCGTGGAAGCGGGCGACAAGGTCGGTATTCTGGGTATGGGCGGCCTGGGCCACATGGGCATCAAGTTCGCCAAGGCTCTGGGCGCTGAAGTGACCCTGTTCACCCGCTCCGAAGCCAAGGCTGAAGAAGCGCGTCGCCAGGGCGCCGACCATGTGATCGTGTCCACCGATGCCGAGCAGATGAAAGCCGCTGCCGGGCACTTCGACTTCCTGCTGGACACCATTCCGGTGCCGCACGACCTGAACCCGTACCTCGAAACCCTGACCTTTGACGGCGTACACATTCTGGTGGGCCTGATCGAGCCGGTTGAGCCGGCACTGAACGCCTTCAACCTGGTGTTCAAGCGGCGCGTACTGGCCGGCTCGCTGATCGGCGGCATTGCCGAAACCCAGGAAATGCTCGATTTCAGCGCCGAGCACGGGATTACCTGCGATATCGAAATGCTCGACATCAAAAACATCAACGAAGCCTTTGAGCGCGTGGTGAAAGGCGATGTGAAATACCGCTTTGTGATCGATATGAAAACGCTGAAAGCCTAAATGCGTCTTTGTGGGAGCGGGTTTCCCGCTCCCACAATCACTGGGCCTAGGGCTCAAGCCCTATCGGGAAAAACTCGCCAGCGCTCCACACGCCCAGCCAGTTTTGCCCATCGATTTCAGCAACCACCGCCAGTTCTATCAACTGATAGAACACATTGCGGTGGATCAGCGCTTCAAGGTTACGCCGTACATGCAGGTAAGGCGCAGGCTCCTGGGTCTCGGGGTTAATGACGAAGTGCAGCGGGTGCTCGCTGCCAGCGCTGACCGACTCATCGACATTGGTGGTAAAGCGCAGCACTTGCTGCTCCCCCACCCCTTCCACGTCCAGAGCGACCGCTACAAAAGGCGCGTCATCCACTTTGATGCCGACCTTTTCGACCGGTGTGATCAGAAAATATTCATCACCATCGCGACGAATGATGGTCGAGAACAATTTGACCATTGGCTTGCGACCGATCGGCGTACCCATGTAATACCAGGTGCCATCACGGGCGATACGCATATCGATGTCCCCGCAAAAGGCGGTATCCCACAAATGAACGGGCGGCAGCCCCTTGTCGGCCCTGGGGATTTGCGCCAGCAAATTGCTGACGTCTACCGGCTCGCTCATGGTGCTCTCCTCGACTTATTGATCGCTCAAGCCTATCAAGCTGCGGGCGTACTTGGCGAGCGGCGGGCCAATCAGGTCGGCGGGCTTGTTGTCATGGAACGTCAGCAAACCGCCACGGCTGCGAATGGTGGCGGTGTCGATCAGGTACTGAGTGCTGGTTTCGATCAACATCAGCTGGATCACCCCACTGTCGATGCCCAGGCGGCTGATTTCTTCCTGATCGAGCCATTCGTCGCTGTTGCCGATGCGGTCATCGGCCCGGGCAAAGCGGGTGTACAACAGGTAGTGGGCGCCAAAATTACGCGCTTCGGTCATGGCCTGATCGAGCCCCACCGGCTCCTTGGCCCGGCGCACCATGGGGAAGTATTCGACAAAACCGTTGAAAGCTTCTTCGGCAACGATATTGGGCCGCACATACGGATCGCCGATCGGTGCAAAAGGCCCCTGGGCGATATAAATAAAGGAATCAGGCTGAATGCGCAGCGAATTGCTGCGACGTGTATTGCTGTGATCGAGCAAACCGGCGTCGCTCATTTGATAGCGCGCGCCCTCGCCCAGATCACTGACGCTCATGCAGCCGCCCAGCGCCAAAAAAGCCAGCAACACAATCAGACCACGCATCCCGCTCTCCCGAAAGCCGATGACAAAAAACCGGCGAATAGCCCCGAGATGCAGATTACGCGCCAACACCCTCCTCCCCTGTGGGAGCGGGCTTGCCCGCGATGGCATCAACTCGGTGTATCAGCAAGACCGGGTTGCCAGCATCGCAGGCAAGCCCGCTCCCACTCAGATTGTTAGCCGCCGATGATTTTCATCACCGTAGCGCCGCCCGAGAAAGCCACGTCCTGTTTGTCGCCCAGGGCTTTCATCAATAAACCTTGCAGCGCTGGCAATGCCTCGTGGCGCGGCTTGTTCAGCAGATCACCCACATAGTGGCGATTGCTCGATGACAGGCAACCATGCAGCCACCCCGTGGACGACAACCGCAACCGCGAGCAGGTCCGGCAAAACGGCACGCTTTCGTTGGCAATCACGCCGAAATACCCGTGCCCGGGAATCTGGTAACGCACCGCCGTGGCGTCGATGGGCGCATCAGCCTGCAGGTATTCATGATGCTCGCCAATCAGCGCCAACAACTGCTGCAAGCTGACGAACTGCTGCAGGAAAGCATTGCCATCACTGGCCAGGTGCCCCATGCGCATAAGCTCGATAAAACGCAGCTCGTAACCACGCTCAAGGCAGTACTCCAGCAGCGGCATGACCTGATCCAGGTTCTGCCCGCGCAGCGGCACCATATTGACCTTGATTTTGATCCCGGCCTCACGCGCCTGTTGCATGCCATCGAGCACCGTTGCCAGGTCTCCGCCCCGGGCAATGCGGCGGAATGCTTCTGGGTCAAGGGTATCGAGGGAGACGTTGATGCGAGCGATGCCCGCGTCCAGCAGCAACGGCAGTTTGCGCGCAAGCAATTGGCCATTTGTAGTCAGGCTGATATCACCCAGGCCGAGCCGGCCGACTTCACGCATAAAGGTGTCGAGCTTGGGGCTGATCAGCGGCTCACCGCCGGTGATGCGCAAGCGCTCGATGCCTGCAGCTTCGATCAGATAGGCCACGCCGCGCACCATGGCTTCGGCCGACAGCTCATCCTGTGCCGCCACCAGCCGTTTACCGTTGGGCACACAGTAAGTGCAGGCATAGTTGCAGGCTGAAGTCAGGCTGATCCGCAAATTGCGAAAACGTCTGCCTTGGCGATCAACGATCATGAATGACTCCGGCGCGGGGGAAATGGGTCGCTGCAAAACCTGACTCATAAATCAGGTTTTGGCAAGACCCAAGCCTGAGTATAAGCCTCAAGGCCATAAGCCATGAAGGCAAATACAGGCTGTGGTTACTCGACTGCCGGGGTGTCGGTGTCACGCTTGCGCTTGTTGCCCATGCGCACGCCGATGTCCATCAGGAACTGGAAAAAGCCCTCCTGATCTTCCAGCACATTGCTCCAGAACGGCGAGTGATACAGCGCCACCGCACCATGCACCAGGGCCCAGGCCGCGCAATAATGGAAGTAAGGCGGCACGTCTTCGAGCTTGCCTTCGCTGATGCGGCCCTTGATCAGCAGGGTCAGGCGCTCAAAGTTGGAAGCGCGGATCTTGTGCAGCTCTTCGACCAGTTCAGGCACCTGATTGCCCTTGACCACCTTCTCTTCAAGGCGATCAAACAATCGGTAGCGCTGCGGGTCGCGCATGCGGAACTCAAAGTAGGCACGGGACAGCGCCTCCTTGTCTTTATCCACATCGGCGGAATGCAGCAGCTCGTTCAAATCGCGCTCGTAATCGAGCATCAGGCGCAGGTAGATTTCGGCCTTGGACTTGAAGTGCTTGTAGATCGTGCCTTTGCCGATACCCACGGCATCAGCGATCATCTCGACGGTGACACTGTCTTCACCCAGGTCGAGGAACAGCTTGAGCGCGGTATCGAGAATTTCTTGCTCACGGCGACGAAACTCACGGACCTTACGGGGTTCTTTGTGCATAAGAAAAGGTCTGTTCGGGTCAAAATCGAAGCGGAGTATTATGCATTAGTCACGCTAAATTGCACGGATCATCCTGCATATCGATGGGTTCAAACGATTTACCCACGATTAGATGAGCACTCAAGCGAAGCTGGGGTATTCCAAATCTGTTTAAAAAACGATCAGCTGCGGCTGGACGTTCGACAAAGCTGACCAATACTTATCATGTCGGCGTGACATCCCCCCCAAAGTGCTGCGCCGATATTGGCCGCAATGGAATGTGTGCCTTTGTTTTACTCCTAATGGTCTTAACCCGGATTCCCCAGAGCCCGGGTTTTTTTTGCCTGCTGTTCAGTTAAACGCCAAACCTGTAGGAACGGGCTTGCTCGCGACACAGGCAACTCGGTTTAGCAGACACACCGCAGCGATCCCATCGCGAGCAAGCCCGCCCCCTCAAATCCACGCAATCATCTGACCCGTGCCAGCGGGAACAGGCGCTTGAAGTTTTCGGTGGTTTGCTCTGCAAAGCGTTCGTAGGACTCACCGCGCAACATCGCCAAAAACTCAGCCACTTCACGCACGTATTGCGGCAGGTTTGGCTTGCCACGATGGGGGATCGGGGCGAGGTAAGGCGAGTCGGTCTCCACCAGCAGCCGGTCGGCAGGCACCTGACGGGCCACATCGCGCAGGGCATCAGCATTGCGAAAAGTCACAATCCCCGACAGCGAGATGTAGTAACCCATGTCCAGCGCCGCCCTGGCCATGTCCCAGTCTTCGGTAAAGCAATGCAGCACACCGGCCTGCGGCAACGCTGCCTCACGCAACATGTCCAGGGTATCGGCGCGGGCACCGCGGGTGTGGATCACCACCGGCTTGCCGGTCTGTTGTGCCGCCTCCAGGTGAACCCTGAACGACAGTTGCTGCAAATCGGCTGCTTCAGGCTCGTAGTGGTAGTCCAGGCCAGTTTCACCAATGGCCACCACCCGTGGGTGATTCAACTCGCCCAACAGCCAGTCAAGCGCCGGTGCGGCACCGGGTTGTACGTCCAGCGGGTGGACGCCCACCGAGCAGTCCACATCGGCATAGCGCTCAGTCAGGGCTTTGACATCGGCCGCGTTGTCGGCGCTTACGCCAATGCATAGAAAATGCCCGACACCACGTTGGCGCGCAGCCTCAAGGGCGGCATCCAGCGAGCCGTCATGGGCGCTCAGATCAAGACGATCGAGATGGCAATGGGAGTCAACCAGCATACAAAAAATTACCTGTTTATCAATTCAGTCAGATCAGCGCTGGCCGGGCAGGCCTGCCCACTGCACCAGCAACGCTTCAAGCAACAGATCACGGTTGAGGTTGGCCTTGCTCAAGACCTTCTGGCGCTGGGCAAGAATCCAGTCCTGAATAGTCAGGACTTTGTCCTGCGCAGTCTTCTGCGCCAGGTACTGCAGCACTTTGCGCATGTCCTCCAGCCCGAGACCGGCTTCGTCCTGAGTCAGTTGATAGCGCAGGATCAGGTTCGACCAGTCGCAAAACCAGTCAAAGAGCAACAGCAGCGGGATGGCTTTCCAGCTTTCAGCCAACTGACTGGCCGACAACTCGCGCTTGAGCAGTTTTTTAACCCCCTCAACCACCGCCGCACGCTGCTCGCGCACACCCTGGGCCTGCAGCTTGACGGCCACCAGGGGGGAACCGGCTGCCAGAGTCAGTAATTCGACCCGCTCGGCCTCAGGGATATCGGGCAGCGCATGGGCCAGCCATTCAAGGCTCAGCGCTTCACTTGGCAACGGGCAGGCCTGCTGCACACAGCGGCTGCGAATGGTCGGCAGCAACCGGCTGGACTGATGACTGACCAACAGCAAGACAGTGTTGCCCGAGGGTTCTTCAAGGCTTTTGAGCAAGGCGTTGGCGGCGTTGATGTTCATCGCCTCCACCGGCTCGACCAGCACCACCTTGCGCCCGCCCAACTGGGCGGTCTGCACCACAAAACTGACCAGATCACGCACCTGGTCTACCTTGATCGCCTTGTCAGCCTCTTCAGGCTCAAGAATGTAGTTGTCGGGGTGACTGCCCGCCGCCAGCAACGAACAGGACTTGCACGTACCGCAAGCCTCAAGCCCGACCGGCTGCTTGCACAGCAGGCTGGCCATCAGCCGCTCGGCCAG
>NZ_WIVQ01000127.1:0-9513 GCF_009600545.1 Pseudomonas sp. FSL R10-1339
GCGACCGAACGGGTCGAGCGCGGCGAAGCCGCAGGGCACGGGGGCGGCCTTGGCGAAATCCACCAGCGCCTGGCCCTGATCGCGCAGCCACTGTTGATGGGTCGGCGATGTCAGCCAGCTTTCGTTGGCCCGGGTTAGGTCGGTCATGTGCCACCTGTATTGTTTTTATGGGTGATTCAACGCTCGCAGACTAAGGGATCTGGCACAAAGCTGAAAGCTTTCATCCGGCGCCTGGCGACTTAAATTTCCGGCTCTCGGGGCTGTGACCAGTCGCTGTCCTGCCTGACGATTTCGCGCAGCAGCGCGATGCCCTGTTGCAAGGCTGCGCAGTCACGCTCGCGGGAGTACACCAGGTAGGTGGGGTAGCTGAATTCCGGGGCCTTGGGCACCCGTTCCAGGGCACCGCTGTCCAGATAGCGCTCGACCACACGGGTGCGGAAGTAGCCGCTGCCGCCGTTGTCCAGGATGTAATGCAAGGCCACCGGGCCCAGGTTGAAGCTGATGGCCGCTCGCGCCCTGTCGGGCAGGGCGGCGTCATGCTGGCGGCGAAAACCCTCACCCCATTCGACGTATACATAAGGTTCAGGTTGTTCGGGGCGGCGGATCTGGATCAGTTTTTCCTCCAGCAACTGCTCCACTTGCACACCGGGCCAGTAGGCGGGCTGATAGACCAGCGCGGCATCCAGCAGGCCCATCTCGATCTGACGCAGTAATTGTTCGGCATCGCTGATTTGTATGCGCAAGGCATGGGTGGTGAGGTGCTGACGCAGGGCTTTGGCCCAGTTGAGGATCAGCGGGTTGCACAGGCTGACTTCCCCGCCGATATGCAGCAACTGATGCAAGCCTTCGGGGCGCGGCAGATCGCGCCGTGCGGCTTCCCAGGTGTGCAGCAACTGGTTGGCGTACACCACAAAGGCCTCGCCTTCGGGGGTGAGTTTTGCGCCGGCGCGGTTGCGGGTAAACAGGGTGACGCCGAGCAGGCTTTCGAGCTTGTGTACCCGTGCGGTCACGGCCGTCTGGGTAACGTGCAGCTTTTCGGCCGCGCCCACCAGGCTGCCGTAGCGGACAATTTCAAGGAAAGTACGGGCCAGGTCGAGGTCCATAAGCGCGCCAGTGTGCAAGGGGCTTGCAGTGTAAGGGTAATGGCTGGAAAACACATGAAACGCGACGTTTATTGGCACGCATCAATGTTTGTTTTCAGGAGCAGGCTAAGGTCGTCGGCCCTGGTACCCGGTGCCAGTGATTGACCGGGCAACACCACATAAAAAGGATGACAGACATGGATGACTTGAAGCGACAGTACGATATTCAACCCTTGAGGCAGGCCGACATGTCCATTCTGGTCAATGGTCAGCCAGTCAATGCCGCTCAAGGTGAAACCGTGCTCAGCGTGTTGAACTCAGTGGGTGTGCGGCAACTGTCGCGCAACGACCACGGGCGGATGACGGGCGCTTATTGCGGCATGGGCGTGTGCTACTGCTGCCTGGTGAATATCGATGGCAGGCACAAGCGTCGCGCCTGCCAGACCGTGGTAAAGCCCGGTATGCAGGTCGAGACCGGGATCAACCGCGTCGCCAGCCAGGAGCTGGTGCTATGAGCGCCCGTACGGTGATTGTCGGTGGCGGACCGGCAGGGATGTCGGCGGCAATAGAGCTGGCGCAGCATGGCGTGCAAAGCACGTTGTTCGAAGAAGCCTCGCGGCTGGGTGGTGTAGTTTATCGCGGGCCTTTGCGCGACGGTGTCGAACTCGACTATCTGGGAGAACGCTACAAGGCTGCGCTGCACAAGTTGCACGGCGAATTTTCGGTCATTGCCCACTCAGTGGATGTACGCCTCAACCATCGCGTTGTCGGCGGGCAAGGTCAGCAAAGCCTGCAAGTGCTGGATGAGCATGAGCAATTGCAGCAAATCGGCTTCGATCAACTGCTGCTGTCCGCTGGCTGCCATGAGCGCAGCGTGCCGTTCCCGGGTTGGACCACCCCGGGTGTGATCATGCTGGGTGGCCTGCAGCTGCAGATCAAAAGTGGTGTTGTCAAACCCCGTGGGCCGACGCTGATTGCGGGCACCGGGCCCTTGCTGATGCTGGTGGCGTGCCAGTTGCACGCAGCGGGTGTGGAAGTGGCCGGGGTATATGAAGCGTGCGAGTTTGGCCGCATTGCCAAGGAAAGCCTGGCGCTGCTCAACCAGCCCCAGTTGTTCCTCGACGGCCTGAGCATGCTGGTTTACCTCAAGCGCCATGGCGTGGCCGTGCATTACGGCTGGGGTGTGGTGCAGGCGTTTGGCGAAGGGGAACTGAGCGAAGTGATCGTGGCTCCCTATTCCAACACCTGGCAGGCCGACATGAGCCAGGCGCAGGCGGTGAAAGCCTGCACCCTGGCGGTGGGTTATGGCTTTATTCCACGCACTCAGCTCAGCCAGCAGATGGGTCTGGATCATGCTTACAACGTCGACGGTTATCTGGCGGCCAAAGCCGATAACTGGCAGCAGAGCAGTCAGGCATCAATCCACCTGGCCGGTGATATCACGTGCATGCGCGGGGGCGAGGCAGCGATGCTCACGGGGCGGATTGGCGCGTTGTCGATCTTGCAGCAGCGTGGGGTCCTGAGTGCAAAACAGGCGCTTGAACAGCGCCGCGAGTACCTGTCCAGGCTCAACACCCTCATGCGCTTTCGCGGCGGGATTGATCGTTATACCCGGCGTGGTACGCGCCAGATCGATCTGCCCCAGGCCGACACGGTGGTATGCCGTTGCGAGCATGTCACCCGCGCCGATATCGACCTTGCGCTCAGCCAGGGCGTGCAGGACATGGCCAGCCTTAAAATGCGCACACGCATCAGCATGGGCGACTGCCAGGGCCGCATGTGTGTCGGTTATTGCAGTGACCGCCTGCGTGAAGCCACCGGGCGCAAGGATGTGGGCTGGTTGCGCCCGCGATTCCCGCTGGAACCCGTGCCGTTTTCGGCTTTTATCAACGCGAGTAAGGATGCCTGACATGATCAAGACCTATGACGTTGTCATCGCCGGTGGCGGTGTTATTGGCGCCTCCTGTGCGTATCACCTGTCCCGGCGCAAGGATCTTAAAATAGCCCTGATCGACTGCAAGCGCCCCGGCAATGCCAGCCGCGCGTCGGCAGGCGGGCTGTGGGCCATCGGCGAGTCCGTGGGGCTGGGCTGCGGGGTGATTTTTTTTCGCATGATGTCTGCCGAACGCAAGCGTGAAGCCCAGGGTTCGGCCGTGATTGTCGACGCCAGTACCCCGCATATCCTGCCAGCGTGTTTTTTCGACTTTGCCCTGCAATCCAATGCCTTGTACCCCGGATTGCACAAGGAACTGCTGGAAAACCACGGGATGGATTTCAAGTTCGAGCGCACCGGGCTCAAGTACGTGATTTATGACGATGAAGACCGGCTCTATGCCGAGCATATTGTCGCCAATATCCCGCATCTGGCCGATGAGGTGCGCTGGCTCGACCAGGCGGCCCTGCGCGAGGCGGAGCCGAGCGTCAGTCACGATGCGCAAGGTGCGCTGGAGTTTTTGTGCGATCACCAGGTGAGCCCGTTCCGGTTGACCGATGCCTACACCGAAGGGGCCCGGCAAAATGGAGTCGATCTGTACTTCAACACCAACGTCATCGAGGTCATGCGTCAGGGCAGCAAGGTGACCGGCGTGCGCACCGACAGCCAGGGCGCGTTCCACTGCAAAACCCTGATTAATGCCGCTGGCGCCTGGGCGGCAGAACTCAGCGTGATGGCCACTGACTTGAGTATCCCTGTGGCCCCGGTCAAGGGGCAGATTGTATTGACCGAGCGCATGCCCAAGTTGCTGAACGGCTGCCTGACCACCAGTGATTGCTACCTGGCGCAAAAGGACAACGGCGAAATCCTGATTGGCAGCACTACCGAAGACAAAGGCTTCGACGTGACCACCACCTTCCCTGAAATCACCGGGCTGGTACAGGGAGCGATGCGCTGTATTCCCGAACTCAAGGACGCCAACCTGAAGCGTACCTGGGCCGGGTTGCGGCCAGGCTCCCCCGATGAGCTGCCGATCCTGGGGCCCATGAAGGGGATTGAGGGGTATTTGAATGCCTGCGGGCATTTCCGTACCGGCATCCTGACTTCGGCGATCACCGGTGTCATGCTCGACGCACTGGTGCGGCAAGAGCCGCTGCCGCTGGAGGTCACGCCGTTTCTGGCGGAGCGTTTTGACTTGCAACCGGTGGCGCTGAAAAAAGCCGTGAGTGCCTGACACGGTCTGCTCGCGATGCGCTTGGCCTTAGCGAGCAGGCTCGTTGCCGCTGCTGACTTAGAAGGTGTACTTGGACGTCAGCATCAGGCTGCGTGGTTCGCCATAGTAGGTGGTGTTGAAGTTACCCAGCCCCGACAGGTACTTTTTATCGAACACGTTGTTGGCGTTGAGGTTAAACGTCAGGTGTTCGTTGTACTCGTAGCGGGTCATCAGGTTGACCAGCGCGTAGCTGTGCTGCTCGATGATGTCGTAGTCGCCCTTGGCATCGTTGTAGATCTTGCCGTAGAACGGGCTTTGCCAGTTCACGCCACCGCCCACGGTGACTTTGTTCAGCACCCCCGGCAGGCGGTAAGTGGTGAACAACCGCGCCACGTTTTCCGGCTTGGTGGTTTCCAGCGGGTAGCCGTAGACACGTTCGCCATCATCAGAGCGGGTGCGGGCGTAGGTGTAGCCGGCGATCAGGTTCCAGTCCGGCATCAGTTCACCGGCCAGTTCCAGCTCGATGCCGTTGGTGGTCGCACCATCAAGGGATTCATAAATGCCCAGGTTGGTGTTGGCGTTAGTGCCGACCTGAATCGGTACATTTTTCTGTTCGGTCCGGAACACGGCCGCACTGGCATTCAAACGGCCATCAAAGTACTCGCCCTTCAAACCGAGTTCGTAGCTGTTGCCTTCTGTGGTGGCCAGGGTGGCACCGGAACTGCTCTGCTCGGTAAGAGGTTTGTAGATCGAGGTGTAGCTGCCGTACACCGAATAGTTGTCGTTGATGTCGTAGACAACCCCGGCGTAGGGCGTCACCTCGCCGTGCTGTTTTGCCGTGGTCTTGTTGTCCTGGAACGTGCTGGTCTGCTCGTAGTACTTGTAGGTGCTGTTGTACTGGAAATCACTTACGCGGCTGCCAAGGATAATCGACCAGTCGTCTGCCGGCTTGAAGCGTGCGGCGATATAGGCGCTGTTTTGATTTTGGTTGGTTTCGTATTTGCCGTTTTTCGGGAAGTCCGGTCTCGGGTATTTGCCGTTCCAGTCAAAAATGCTGCTCGACAGCTCACGGAATTCGCTGCCGTCGAAGGTCGCGCCGGTCTGGCGGGAGGTCTGGGAGGTTGCGCCCACTACCAGTTCATGTTCGCGGCCAAACAGGGTAAACGGGCCGGTCGCATTGATATCGAAGGTGTTCTGGACGCGATGGCCTTCCCACTGGCCCCAGTAGAAGAACATGCCGTCACCCGTGACCGGATCTGGCATCCCGCCGCTGGCCGAACCCAGCAGGGTGTCGTGGTCGTTGGTTTGCTGGGTGAGGGTGCCTTTGACTTTCCAGTCATTGGCGAAACGGTGCTCCAGGGAGGCGAAGGTGGACTGGATCTGGACGTCGCGGCGGCTCCAGTCGGTGGCCGGGTTGAACGAGCGGCTGAAGTCGGTTTTGGTGTAGTTGGAGAAGTAATACGGGTTGCCGGTCCAGGACGAGCCGCGAGGCTTGATATTCTGGTAGTCCATGCCGAAGGTGAACAGGGTATCGGGGGTGAGGTCGGCCTGGATGATGCCGTAGAACACGTCATTTTTACGTGAGTAGTGGTCGCGGTACGAGTCGGCATCCTGGTAAACCGCCACCATTCGCCCGCGCACGCTGCCATCGTCATTCAACGGCCCGGAGATATCACCTTCGGTGCGATAGTTGTCCCACGAGCCCGCGCTGGCAGTGACCGATGCCTTGAAGTCGCGGGTCGGTTTTTTGCGAATCAGGTTGACCGTGGCCGACGGCTCGCCCGAGCCGGACAACAGGCCGGTAGCGCCCTTGACGATATCAACGCGGTCATACAGGGCCATATCGACCTTGGTCGCACCTTCATCGAACACGCCGTCATACAGGGTGTTGACCCCGTCGTACTGAAAGTTGGTGATGGCATAGCCGCGGGCCGAGTACTCCATGCGGTCGCTGTCGTAGGCCTGGGTGGAAATGCCCGGCGCGTTGCGCAGTACATCGCCGATGCTCTGTGCGGCTTGATCGTCCATCAGTTGGCGGGTGACTACTGTGACGGTCTGCGGGGTTTCGCGAATCGACAGCGGCAGTTTGGTCGAGCTGTTGCTGGCGCCGGTGGTATAGGAATGGGTGTCTTCGGTGGTCAGCGAGTCGCCCAGGCCCTGGCCTGTGACAGTGGTTGCACCCAGTTCCAGACCTTTGCCTTGGGGGGCGCTCAAAATCACCGTGTCGCCGTTGAGCTGATACGAGATGCCGCTGCCCTGCAGCAGTGACTCCAGTGCCTTGACCGGCTCCAGCGAACCGCTCACTGGACGCGACTTGATGCCTTGCACCTGATCCGGGCTGTAGAGGATCTGCAGGTTGGCCTGCTTGCCCAGTTCATTCAGCGCGCTGGCCAGGGCTTGCGACGGAATGTTCAGGGCCACCGGCGCCGCGCTGGCAAGGGATGCCCCCAGCATGACCGAGGCCATCAGGGGACTGGACAGCAAGGTGTGACGTACCGTCCGGCGTTGGGTGGCGATCGAAAGAGGGGTCCGGCTCAAGTTGGGTCGTTGCATCGCGTGCCTAGGCTCCGAAGTAAGAAATTTCATTCTTGTTAATAGGAATAGTTATTAGACGCAGTACGATTGATAAACCAGAAACAACTTTCTGATTTAGTTGGTTTTGCTCCGGCTATTACAGGCTTGACCCGCTGATGCAGGGCGGAATAATTGTTCCATCCATAGAACGATCAGTGCCAAAAAACCTATCTAGTCTTATGGGTGCGGCGAATCTATAGTTGTTGCCATGATTTACAGGAGGTGCAACATGAAAAAAATGCTTGGTGTTTATCAGGCCCCCCGCCCTCATTGGGTCGGCGATGGTTTTCCGGTTCGCACGATGTTTTCCTACGACAGCATGGGCAAACACATCAGCCCGTTTCTGTTGCTGGATTACGCCGGGCCAGCCGAGTTCACGCCCACTACAGAGCGTCGTGGTGTAGGCCAGCACCCGCACCGTGGTTTTGAAACGGTGACCATCGTCTACAAGGGCGAAGTGGAACACCGTGACTCCACCGGCAACGGCGGGGTGATCGGCCCGGGTGATGTGCAGTGGATGACCGCAGCGTCCGGCATCCTGCACGAGGAGTTCCATTCCGAGGCGTTTGCCCGCAGTGGCGGCCCGCTGGAGATGGTGCAGCTATGGGTCAACCTGCCTGCAAAGGACAAAATGGCCGCGCCGGGGTATCAGGGCATCGTCGACCGTGACATCCCCGACCTGGCGCTCAAGGACGATGCCGGCCGTTTGCGCCTGATTGCCGGTGAGTTCGATGGCAAACGCGGCCCGGCCCATACCTTTACGCCGATCGACGTGTGGGATATCCGCTTGAATGCGGGCAAGTCGACTACGCTGGATCTGCACCCGGGCCGCAACACTGCGCTGGTGGTGCTGCATGGGGCGGTCGAGGTCAACGGTCAGGACGTGGTGCGTGAAGGGCAGCTTGCGCTGTTTGAGCGTGATGGCTCGAGCATCCGCCTTGAAGCCAATAACGACGCCGTGCTGCTGGTCCTCAGCGGCGAGCCGATCGACGAACCGATCGTGGGCCATGGGCCGTTTGTAATGAACACCGACGCCGAAATCCATCAGGCGTTTGTGGACTTCCAGTCGGGCAAGTTTGGCCGCATGCCCGCGTAGCAATGCTGCACCGAAGCGCAATGCCAGGCCATGAGGGTCATGGCCTGGCCTTTTCTGTCTTATCCCAGAGAGGTAAACCCTGTGACAACTTCTTACAAGCGTTTGGACAAGGACAATGCCGCCGTTTTGTTGGTGGACCATCAGGCGGGTTTGCTGTCGCTGGTGCGGGATATCGAACCGGACAAATTCAAGAACAACGTGCTGGCGCTGGCTGATCTGGCCAAGTACTTCAAGTTGCCGACCATTTTGACCACCAGCTTCGAAACCGGACCCAACGGCCCGCTGGTGCCCGAGTTGAAGGCGCTGTTCCCGCAAGCGCCCTATATCGCCCGCCCGGGGCAGATCAATGCCTGGGACAACGAGGATTTTGTCAAGGCGGTCAAGGCAACAGGTAAAAAGCAACTGATCATCGCAGGGGTGGTCACTGAGGTCTGCGTGGCATTCCCGGCACTGTCGGCACTGGCTGAAGGCTATGAGGTGTTTGTGGTGACGGATGCGTCGGGTACGTTCAACGAAATCACCCGCCATTCGGCCTGGGATCGCATGTCATCCTCGGGTGCGCAACTGATGACCTGGTTTGGTCTGGCCTGTGAGCTGCATCGCGACTGGCGCAATGACATTGAAGGCCTGGGCGCGCTGTTCTCCAACCATATCCCGGACTATCGCAATCTGATCACCAGCTACTCCACGTTGACAGCCGGTAAATAACCGTTGGGCTCGTAGCGGCTGCCGAAGGAACGATGCTGCGTTCGGCGGCAGTTGCTACGAGTTTTGGTCGTGTTTCACACCCGTTCGAAAATCACCGCTATGCCCTGGCCGCCGCCAATGCACATGGTCGCCAGGGCATAACGACCCTGTGTCCGATGCAGTTCATGGATGGCCTTGGTCGCGATGATCGCGCCCGTGGCCCCCACCGGGTGGCCCAGGGCGATGCCCGAACCGTTGGGGTTGACCCTGGCCGGGTCCATATCCAGTTCCTGCATCACGGCACACGCCTGGGCGGCGAAGGCAATGTTGGCTTCGATCACGTCCATGTCACCGATCTTCAAGCCAGCCCGCTTCAATGCCAGCCGCGTTGCCGGTATCGGCCCCAACCCCATCAGCTCGGGTTCAACCCCTGCATGGGCGTAGGCCACCAGCCGCGCCATCGGCGCAAGATTGCCCGCCAGTACTGCCGCGCCAGTGGCCAGCACCAGCGCCGCCGCCCCATCATTGAGCCCCGATGCATTGCCTGCAGTCACGCTGCCGTCTTTCTTGAAGGCCGGCTTCATCAGCGCCAACTGCTCCAGGGTAGTGGCCCGCGGGTGCTCGTCCTGGCTGAACATCACACTGCCTTTGCGGCTGCGTACCTCGACGGTGGCGATCTGGCTGTCGAAGTAACCTTGCTCGATAGCCCGGGCGGCGCGTTGCTGGTCTTCAAGCGCCAGAGCGTCCTGGGCCTGGCGGCTGATGCTGTTGCGTTGGGCGATATTCTCGGCCGTTACACCCATATGAATGCCGTGGAACGGGTCGTGCAAAATACCCAGCATGTAGTCGAGCATTGGCGTATCGCCCATGCGCGCACCCCAGCGGGCGGCGGGCATCAGGTAGGGGCCGCGGCTCATGGCTTCGGCCC
>NZ_WIVQ01000128.1:0-9361 GCF_009600545.1 Pseudomonas sp. FSL R10-1339
TCGTCAAGCTGGCCGCCGCGGCCACTGCGGGCGCGCGCCTGAGCAGCTTTCGCATTGAAGCGATGGACTGCCCCACCGAGCAGACCCTGATCCAGAACAAGCTGGGCAAGCTGGCGGGTGTGCAGCAACTGGAATTCAACCTCATCAACCGGGTATTGGGCGTGACCCACGACCTGCCGTCCGTCGGGCCGATTGTCGACGCAATCAAATCCCTCGGCATGCACGCCGAGCCCATCGATTCCGGTGCGGATGCGGCCCCGCCTGCACTGCCAGCGAAAAAACACTGGTGGCCTCTGGCCGTGGCCGGTGTGGGCGCGTTGGCGGCTGAAGTGCTGCACTTTACCGATGCTGCACCCACCTGGGTGATTGCGCTGGTGGCGCTGGTGTCGATCCTCAGCGGCGGCCTGACCACCTATAAAAAGGGCTGGATCGCCCTGAAAAACCTCAACCTGAACATCAATGCACTGATGAGCATCGCCGTGACGGGGGCCGTGTTGATCGGCCAATGGCCGGAAGCGGCGATGGTGATGTTCCTGTTTACCGTGGCCGAACTGATCGAAGCCAAATCCCTCGATCGTGCGCGCAATGCCATCAGTGGCCTGATGCAAATGGCGCCGGACAAGGCCACCGTGCAGCAGGCGGATGGCAGCTGGATTGAGCTTGAGGTCAAAGACATCGCCCTGGGCAGCCTGGTCAGGGTACGGCCGGGCGAGCGTATCGGCCTGGACGGTGAAGTGGTGGCCGGCAGCTCGACGATCGATCAGGCACCGATCACCGGTGAAAGCCTGCCTGTCGAAAAAACCGTGGGAGACAAGGTGTTCGCGGGCACCATCAACCAGTCCGGCGCCCTGGAATACCGGGTGACGGCTGCGGCCAACAACTCGACCCTGGCGCGGATCATTCACGCTGTAGAGCAGGCCCAGGGCGCCCGGGCACCGACCCAGCGTTTCGTCGACAGCTTCGCGAAAATCTATACCCCGCTGGTGTTTGCCTTTGCCCTGGCAGTGGCGGTGATCCCGCCGTTGTTTATGGGCGGCGTATGGTTTGACTGGATCTACCGTGCGCTGGTGTTACTGGTGGTGGCGTGCCCTTGTGCGCTGGTGATTTCGACGCCGGTAACCATCGTCAGCGGCCTGGCGGCTGCGGCCCGCAAGGGGATTTTGGTCAAGGGCGGGGTGTACCTGGAAAGCGGCCACAAGCTCGACTTCCTGGCCCTGGACAAGACCGGCACCATCACCCACGGCAAACCGGTGCAAACCGATTACCTGCCCCTTGATCCGCTGGTCACTGACAGCGCGGTGCTGTTGGCCGCCAGCCTTGCAAGCCGTTCCGATCATCCGGTGTCGCTGGCTGTGGCTAATGCTGCTGTGGATAAGAATCTGCCTTTGAGTGCTGTGGATAACTTCACCGCGCTGGCGGGGCGCGGAGTGCGTGGCGAAATCGACGGCAAGCTCTACCACCTGGGCAATCACCGCCTGGTTGAAGAATTGGGCCTGTGCTCTCCTGAACTCGAGACCGAGCTGTTTGCGCTGGAAGAACAGGGCAAAACCGTGATCTTGCTGTGCGACAGCGCAGGCCCGCTGGCGCTGTTCGCCGTGGCAGACACAGTCAAGCAAACCAGCCGTGAAGCGATCCGCGAGTTGCATGAGTTGGGCATCAAGACCCTGATGCTGACCGGCGATAATCCTCACACGGCCAACGCCATTGCCGCCCAGGTCGGTATCGACGAAGCCCAGGGCAACCTGCTCCCGGAAGACAAGCTCAAGGCGATCGAAGCGCTGTATGCCAAGGGCCATCATGTAGGCATGGTGGGCGACGGCATTAATGACGCTCCGGCCCTGGCCCGTGCCGAGATCGGTTTTGCCATGGCCGCGGCAGGTACGGATACCGCGATCGAGACCGCCGATGTTGCCCTGATGGACGACGATCTGCGCAAGATACCGGCTTTTATTCGCCTGTCACGGCAGACCTCCAGCATCCTGAAACAGAACATTGCCTTGGCATTGGTCATCAAGGCGATCTTTCTTGCGGTAACCTTCCTCGGTTTGGCCACCATGTGGATGGCCGTGTTTGCCGACATGGGCGTCAGCCTGTTGGTGGTGTTCAACGGTTTGCGCCTGTTGCGCAAATAGATCAAGAGGGGCTGTTGTGCTGAGTGCCGAGCTGAAAGCGTTTTACCGGGTGGCCCAACTGGGCAGCATTACTCAGGCCGCCAAAAAGCTCGGGCTGAGCCAGCCGACTGTGACCACGCAAATCCGCAACCTCGAAAGCCAGTACGGTGTAGAGCTGTTTTACCGTGGCGGCCGGCGCCTGACCCTCAGCGATGACGGCGTACGCCTGCTGCCGATGGTCAAGGCGTTGCTGCAGCAAGAAGCCGATATCGAATTCTTTTTGCGCAACAGCGGCCAGGGCACCGGCATGCTGCGCATTGCCGCGACCGCGCCGTATTACATCCTGGATCTGGTCAAAGCCTTTCGCGAACGCTTGCCGCAGATCGAGGTGGCGGTGGATATCGGCAACTCCCAGCAGGTGCTGGAGGCACTGGACGAATACCGGGTCGATATCGCGGCTTCCTCACAACTGGTGGAAGACCCGCGCCTGATCCGCCGCGTCCTGGGTGCCGATCCGCTGGTGCTGGCGGTGCATCGCAATCACCCATTGGCCAAGCTAGAGCATGTACCGCTCAGTGCGCTGGCCGGGCATTGCTTGTTGATGCGTGAGCAAGGTTCGACCACGCGCCAGTTGACCGAAGACCTGCTGGCCAATGCCGGGGTGAGTTTTGGTCCGCTGCTGGAAATTGGCAGCCGGGAGTCGATCCGCGAAGCGGTGCTGCGCAATATCGGCATCAGCATCATCGCTCGCCAGGAAGTACCTCATGACCCGCAGTTACGGGTACTGACCCTTGAGAATGCGCCAGTGATCCATGAGTACCTGTACTGCCTCAAAGAGCGAAAAGCCGCGCGTTTGCCGGCGGCGTTTCTGGGGCTGGCGCAGGAAATGGCCCCGGCCTGACCACAACCACTGTGGGAGCGGGCTTGCTCGCGATGCAGACGATGCGGTGTGTCAGGCAAAACGCGGTAAGGCCATCGCGAGCAAGCCCGCTCCCACAATGACCCTGCACCCATACCCAAATCCACCAATACCACTATCGGCTGCTTTGGCCTTGCTGCCACATCTTGTACGCATTGCATCTCTAGGATGGCCCTTATCTGCTTGATGAGGTGCATCCATGAACAGCTCGAACACAACCGCTTTTACCCAGCCCGGCGTGCCGATGAAGGTGCGCAATGTGAGCAAGCGCTTTGGCGCCTTTACCGCGCTGGATAACGTCTCGCTGGAGGTGGCTGCAGGCGAGCTGGTGTGTCTGCTCGGCCCGTCCGGTTGCGGCAAGACCACGCTGTTGCGTTGTATCGCAGGCCTGGAGCATCAGGACAAGGGCGCACTGTACCTGGGTGATCGCGATGTCTCCGAGCTGGCGCCGCAGGCCCGTGATTACGGGATTCTGTTTCAGTCCTATGCTTTGTTCCCAAATCTGACTGTTGAGGCCAACATTGCCTACGGCCTGGCTGGCAGCAATCGTGAGGTGGTGCGCAAGCGCGTCGGCGACATGCTGGAGTTGGTGGGCCTGACTGGCAGCGAAAAGAAATTCCCGGGTCAGCTTTCCGGTGGCCAGCAGCAGCGGGTCGCCCTGGCCCGTGCCCTGGCGCCATCGCCGTCTCTGCTATTGCTCGACGAGCCAATGTCGGCCCTGGATGCCCGCGTCCGTGAGCATTTATGTACCGAACTGCGCCAATTGCAGCGCAGCCTGGGCATCACCACGCTGATGGTCACCCACAATCAGGACGAAGCCATGCTGATGGCCGACCGTATTGCTGTGATGAACAACGGCAAGGTCGAGCAGTACGCCACCCCGCAAGAAATCTACGACAAGCCGGCCACGCCGTTTGTCGCCGAATTTGTGGGGCAGGGCAACTGGCTACCGTTTTTGCGCAACAGTGCCACCCACGCTCAGGTCGGCGGCATGAACATGCGCCTGGCAGATGACGCTGGCCGCGCCGCCTCGGGGCGTTTGTTCTGCCGTCCCGAAGCCATCAGCGTCAATCCGGTACTGCATCAGGAAAACCTGTTCCCGGCCCGGGTTCGGGAAATTACCTTTCTTGGCAATCGCTGCCGCATGAGCTTCGAACTCAACCACCTGCCGGGTCATGCCCTGACGGCCGAAGTCGGCAGTCAGGACCTGCCGCGCCTCGGCACACCGGATATTTTTGTCGCCCTGCCACCCGGCAGCCTGCAGGTGTTTGCCTGACATGGCCGCTGAAATGGCCCTGCCATTGCCCGGCAAAATGTCCCGCCAAGCCAGCAGAGCGGAACTCGGTGACCGTATCTTCGTGGTCGGCGGCAAGCTGCTGTTACTGCTGTTGTTGAGCGTGGCGGTGCTGATGCCGTTGCTGGCAATCTTCTGGCGCGGCTTCAGTGCCGAAGACGGCCAGGGCGGCGGCTGGGTCGCGGCGCGAGAACTGGTCACCAGCGCCAATTTTCACTGGCTACTGGGTAATAGCCTTAAGGTTTCCCTCAGCGTGGCGGCCATCGTCGTACCGCTGGCGTATCTGTTTGCCTACGCCCTGCAAAGGACCATGATCCCCGGCAAACGCATCTGGCGCGGGTTGTCGTTGCTGCCACTGATGGCACCTTCAATGCTGCCGGGCATCGCGCTGGTGTATCTGTTTGGTAACCAGGGCATGTTACGTGGGCTGGTTAGCGACAATATCTACGGCTTCTGGGGCATCGTTCTCGGTGAGGCCATCTACACCTTCCCGCACGCCTTGATGATTTTGCTGTCGGCTTTGTCTCTGGCCGATGCACGTTTGTTTGACGCTGCATCGAGCATGGGGGCCGGGCCTTTCAAGGCCTTTCGCAGCATTACCTGGCCGGGCACCAAACAGGCCGTGTTTGCCGCGTTCTGCCTGGTCTTCACCCTGACCATCACCGACTTCGGTGTGCCCGTGGTGGTGGGTGGCGACTATCAGGTGCTGGCGCTTGAAGCCTACAAGGCCGTGGTCGGCCAGCAGCAATTCGGTCGCGGCGCCTTGATCGGCATGGTCCTGCTGTTGCCTGCGCTGTTCAGTTTCGGCGTTGATGCCTGGCTGCGCCGCCAGCATGGCGATTCGATGAGTGGCCGCGCCCAAGTGTTCAAACCCGTGCCGTCGAAGGGCCGTGACCGCTGTTATCTGGCCATTGTGCTGCTGATTTGCGCCACCCTGCTGCTGGTCTTCGGGATGGCGGTGTACTCGTCGCTGGTCAAGTTCTGGCCATATAACCTGTCGCTATCGCTCAACCACTACCAGTTCAACGACACCGCAGGCGGCGGCTGGCTGGCCTATCGCAACAGTGTAACGATGGCGCTGTGTACGGCGGTGATTGGCAGTCTGGTGATCTTCACCGGCGCCTATCTGATGGAGAAAACCAGAAGCCAGAAAGGCCTCAACCTGGCCCTGCGCATGCTCAGCTTTGTACCGATGGCCGTGCCGGGGCTGGTGCTGGGACTGGGCTACGTGTTCTTTTTCAACCTGCCGGGCAACCCGCTGCATGTGCTCTACGGCACCATGACCCTGCTGGTGGCCTGCACCATTGCGCATTATTTGACCACTGCACAAATGACTGCGACCACGGCCCTGCGCCAGCTCGACGGCGAATTCGAAGCCGCCGCACTGTCGCTCAAGGCGCCGCTCTATCGCCATTACTGGCGCGTCACCGTGCCGATCTGCCTGCCCGCACTGCTGGACATCATGCGCTACCTGTTTGTCTCGGCGATGACCACCGTGTCGGCGGCGATCTTCCTTTACAGCCCCGACACCATCCTCGCGGCGGTGGCGGTGCTGAACATGGACGACGCCGGCAACGTTGGCGGCGCGGCGGCGATGTCGACCCTGATCCTGTTCACTTCGGCGGGTATGTCCTTGCTGCTGGCATGGGCTTCGCGCGGTTTGCTGCGCCGCTCCCAGGCCTGGCGCCAGGGTGCGCCCGCGCAATAACAACCCTGCCCCTACACCCCAAAAGGAACCGCACCATGTTCAAGCCTCTTGCTCTTGCCGCTGCTGTCCTCACTGCTTTTAGCTTCAATGCGTTCGCTGCCAAAACTGAACTGACCGTGTACACGGCCCTGGAAGCCGAACAGCTCAAGACCTACAAGCAGGCCTTTGAAAAGGCCAACCCGGACATCGAGATCAAGTGGGTTCGCGATTCCACGGGCATCATCACCGCCAAGCTGCTGGCGGAAAAAGCCCGTCCGCAAGCAGATGCGGTGTGGGGCCTGGCGGCATCCAGCCTGGCGATCCTCGACCAGCAGGGCATGCTGCAAAGCTACGCCCCCAGGGACCTGGCCAAGATCGGCGGCAACTACCGCGATGCGGCCAACCCGCCGGCCTGGGTGGGCATGGACGTGTGGGCCGCGACCATTTGCTTCAACACCATCGAGGCGGAAAAACAGGGCCTGAGCAAGCCGGTGAGCTGGCAGGACCTGACCAAGCCTGAATACAAGGGCAAAATCGTGATGCCCAACCCGGCCTCGTCCGGCACCGGCTTTCTGGATGTGAGCGCCTGGCTGCAGACCTTCGGCGAGAAACAGGGCTGGCAATTTATGGACGACCTGCACCAGAACATCGGCCAGTACGTTCATTCAGGTTCCAAGCCTTGCAAGCTGGCAGCTGCGGGGGAATTCCCGATCGGTATCTCCTTTGAATACCCGGCCGTACAGCTCAAGCGTCAGGGGGCACCGCTGGATATCGTGTTGCCTAAAGAAGGCCTGGGTTGGGAAATCGAAGCGACGGCTGTAATCAAGGGGACGCCGCACGAAGAGGCAGCAAAAAAGCTGGCTGACTTCTCCGCAAGCCCCGCGGCGATGGAGCTTTATAAAGAGAACTTCGCGGTACTCGCCCAGCCCGGCATCGCCAAGCCACAGACCGAGCTGCCAGCCGACTACGAGCAGCGCCTGATCAAGAACGACTTCGCCTGGGCCTCGCAGAATCGCGACAGCATCCTGGCCGAGTGGCGCAAACGCTATGACGGCAAGTCCGAGAAAGCGGCGCAGTAGTTTTGTAGCCACAAAAGACCTGTGGGAGCGGGCTTGCCCGCGATTGGATCGCTGCGGTTGGACAGCCGCACCGCGGCGCTTGTATCGCGAGCAAGCCCGCTCCCACAAGGGAAGTGAAGTTGCCCTTCAGGACATCGTGATGACTCAACCAATCCTTATCGTCGGCGCCGGCATTCTGGGCTTGTCCCACGCCTACGCCGCTGCAAGACGCGGTCTCAAGGTACGCGTCTTCGAACGCACCGCCACGCCACTGGGCGCCTCGGTGCGCAATTTCGGCCAGGCGCTGGTCACCGGCCAACCACCGGGCGTGATGCTCGATCTGGCCCGTGCCAGCCGCGACATTTGGGCAGTCTGGGCGCAGCGCGCAGGCTTTGATCTCAAGCGCAACGGCTCGTACCTGTTCGCCCGCACCGAAGCCGAAGAGCACTTGCTTGAGGCGTTCTGCCAAGGTCGTGCACGCGAGTTCGGCTACCGCGCCGAATTATTGCGCGGTGCAGAAATGGATGCGCTGTACGGTGGCCAGTTCAGCCATCATCGCGCCGCTTTGCATGGCCTTGACGACCAGCAGGTGTATTCACGCGAAGCCATTCCGGCCCTTATCAACTATTTGCAGTGTGAGCTGGGCGTCGAATTTCATTTTTCGACCCTGGTGCGCGAGGTCGAACCCGGTCAGGTCCATACCACGGCGGGGAGTTTCAAGGGTTCGCAGGTGATTGTGTGCTCGGGGCACGATTACCTGACCCTGCTGGCCGAGCCACTGGCCCGGCTCAACCCGAGTATCTGTCGCCTGCAAATGCTGCGCGTGCGGCCCAAGGTCAACTTGAGGCTGCAACACGCCCTGCTGACCGGCCTGAGCTGTGTGCATTACGGCGCTTTTGCCGACTTGCCCGAAGCGGCGCCAGTGCAGGCCGAAATCCAGCGTGACAGCCCGCATCTGGAGCAGCACGGCATTCACCTGCTGATCAGCCCGACGCCTTATGGTGATTTGATCGTCGGCGATTCTCATGATTACAGTGAGGATTCCTCACCCTTCAACGGCGAACAGGTGGATAACTGGATGCTGCAATTGTGCGAAGAAACCCTGGGCTGTGAAGTGCAGGTGGTCGAGCGCTGGCAGGGCGTCTATGGTGCCAAAGGGGCCAGGCCTTTTACCTGGCTGCAGGTGGCGCCCGGTCTGAATGCGGCGCTGATGCACACGGGCGTGGGCATGAGCGTGGGCCCGGCAATGGCCGAGGGCAATATCGCCCGGATGCTGGAGGAGATGTGATGACACACGCACAGCAAGTGGTTGAAGAAGTATTTGGCTTGTACCGGCAATACGGTACCGATGATTACATCGGCGAGCCGGTGTCACAGATCGAGCATATGTCCCAGGCCGCACAGCTTGCGCTGGATGAAGGTTATGACGATGAAGTGGTGTTGGCCGCGTTCTTTCACGATATCGGGCACTTTTGCGTCAATGATGCGAAGAACATGGATGGATACGGTGTAGTCAGCCATGAGCGGGTGGGCGCCGATTATCTGCGCCGTGCCGGGTTTAGCGAGCGGCTGGCCAAACTGGTGGAATACCATGTACAGGCCAAGCGTTACCTGACCTTGCGTCAGCCGGGGTATTTCGATTTGTTGAGTGAGGCGAGCATTCGCACCCTGGGTTATCAGGGCGGGGTGATGAGCGAGGCCGAGGCGGATGCCTTCGAGCAGGACCCGTTGTGCGGGTTGAGCCTGCGCATGCGGGTATGGGATGAACAGGCCAAGCAGATGCATGTGCCAGTTATCGACCTGCAAATCCTCAAGGCCAAAGCCGTCCGCCTGTTAGAGGGTTAAGTACCCATTCTTGTGGGAGCGAGCCTGCTCGCGAAACAAACGACGCGGTGTATCAGTGATGATCCAATCGCGAGCAGGCTCGCTCCCACGGGGGGTAAGCCGGTACTTAGATCTGCCCGGCCAACAACTCAATCTGCTCCTGACGCTCAGCCTGGCTCAACTTCGGATGCGGGTTGAGCGACGACCATTGCGGGTGCGCCCGCGCCTTGTTCAGGGCTTCGGGCAGTTTGCCTTCGCGCCAGGTCTTGTCCTGCGGGGTGGCGACCTTGATGCTGTCCACCGCCGCATGCCCGCGAGCATTGAGAGCGTGCAGCAATTGCCGTTGGCGCAACGCCAGCAGGCGTAACACGCTGTCGTCCACGGTCAACTCGCGCTGGCCCTTGAACTTGCCCAGCAAGCGGCTGCCGTAGCTGCGCGCGGTTTGCAGCGCACCGCCGGCAATGGCCC
>NZ_WIVQ01000129.1:0-9249 GCF_009600545.1 Pseudomonas sp. FSL R10-1339
TATCGAAGGCGAGCGTCCGGGCCGTCCGGCTCGTGATGAATCGGCTCGTCCGGCGCGCAAGCCTGCCGGCCGTACTGATCGTGTGCCAGCAGGTCGTGGTGCGCCAGTTGCCGAGCGTCCGAGCGAAATCAACAAGCGTCCAACCAAGCCAACCCGTAACGGGCCAAAGCTGGTTGACGATGCGCCGTCGGGCAAGCGTCGTGGTGCCCCTGCAGGTTCGGGCCAGCGCCCGGGCTTCGGTCGTCGCAAGCCGCAGTAAGCGGTAAGCACGGTACAAAAAACGCCAACCCCCAGGGGTTGGCGTTTTTTTATGTCTGCGAAATGCTGATGGCAGCTGCTACGGGTCGTAATTCGCGTGGCAAATAATCGTTACACCATGTCAATAAACCTATACGAATTCAGCCACTTACCGACCCTAAACCGCTGAAATCATCCCTTTGTAATGAAAACCTTCCGAGATTTACAGAATTAGGACAGTTCCTACATAAATTGCGGCTTGTTTCGTATTGCAATCGGCTGTGTGATGGGATCTTGCCTTCGTGCGGGTGTACAATGCGCCGCGTTTTAACTGTGACTCAATTGCGTACCCGCGCATTTTGCGCCGCTCGGCTTTACACCGAACGGCCAAAACCTCAAGGCTATCCGCCTTGATAATTCCGCAATGCCACAAGCGTTGCGGGTTCGATTCCGTCACAGATAAAAACAAACAGGTGACGCATGACTCGTGAAACAACCTTGGATTCCTGGCGTCTGCGCTGGGGTTTGATTTGTGTTGTAGACCCTTCGATCACTGCCTCTGGTGCTCAAGTTACAACGCACTGAATCACATCAAACCTTGTGTGGGACCTTTGCAATGAGTGGAAATACCTCGCATTCGGGCGAGCTTAAACGCGGCCTGAAAAATCGTCATATCCAGCTGATAGCCCTCGGTGGCGCGATTGGTACTGGTCTGTTTCTCGGTTCGGCCGGGGTGCTCAAGTCGGCCGGTCCATCGATGATTCTGGGCTATGCGATCTGCGGCTTTATCGCGTTCATGATCATGCGCCAGCTCGGTGAAATGATCGTCGAAGAGCCGGTTGCCGGTTCTTTCAGCCACTTTGCCCATAAATACTGGGGCGGTTTCGCCGGCTTTATGTCGGGCTGGAACTGCTGGGTGCTGTACATCCTGGTGGGCATGTCGGAGCTGACCGCCGTCGGCAAATATGTGCACTACTGGTGGCCGGAGATCCCCACCTGGGCCTCGGCAGCGGCCTTCTTCGTGCTGATCAACCTGATCAACCTGACCAACGTCAAAGTGTTTGGCGAAGCCGAGTTCTGGTTCGCGATCATCAAGGTCGTGGCAATTGTCGGCATGATCGCCCTGGGCAGCTACCTGCTGGTCAGCGGCAGCGGTGGCCCTCAGGCTTCGGTCAGCAACCTGTGGGAACACGGTGGTTTCTTCCCGAACGGGACGACCGGCCTGATCATGGCCATGGCCTTTATCATGTTTTCCTTCGGCGGCCTGGAAATGCTCGGTTTCACCGCAGCTGAAGCCGACAAACCACGCACCGTGATCCCGAAAGCGATCAACCAGGTGATCTACCGCATCCTGATTTTCTATATCGGTGCCCTGGTAGTTCTGCTGTCGCTGACTCCGTGGGACTCGCTGCTTGAAACCCTGAATGCCGGTGGCGACAGCTACAGCAGCAGCCCGTTCGTGCAAGTGTTCTCGATGCTGGGCAGCAACACCGCTGCGCACATCCTCAACTTCGTGGTCTTGACCGCAGCATTGTCGGTGTACAACAGCGGCACCTACTGCAACAGCCGCATGTTGCTGGGTATGGCGCAGCAGGGCGATGCGCCGAAAGTGCTGGCCAAAATCGACAAGCGCGGCGTGCCGGTCAACTCGATCCTGGCCTCGGCGGCGGTGACGGTCATTGCAGTACTGCTCAACTACCTGATGCCCCATGATGCGCTGGAACTGCTGATGTCCCTGGTAGTGGCGACCCTGGTGATCAACTGGGCGATGATCAGCTACTCGCACTTCAAGTTCCGCCAGCATATGGACAAGACCGCGCAAGTCCCGCTGTTCAAGGCGCTGTGGTATCCGTACGGCAACTACATCTGCCTGGCGTTTGTAGCGTTTATCCTGGTGATCATGCTGTTGATCCCGGGGATTCGCGTGTCGGTGTACGCGATTCCGGTGTGGGTGGCCTTTATGTGGCTGTGCTTCGTGATCAAGAACAAGCGCGCGGTACAGGCGCAGGCAGCGGCTTACAGCTCTGCCAAATAAACGCTGTGTTTAACCCTGCAAACCCGGCCATTGCGCCGGGTTTGTTGTTTGTGGGGTATCCTTGATGCTCTGAACACGGACCCTTTTTTGATGCTGGTGATTTCCAACAACGTGCATATCCCTGATGCCGAGATCGAACTGACGGCCATTCGCGCCCAGGGTGCGGGCGGGCAGAACGTCAACAAGGTTTCGAGCGCCATGCACCTGCGCTTTGATATTCCCAATTCGTCGTTGCCGGATTTTTACAAGGAGCGGTTGCTGGCGCTGCGTGACAGCCGCATCACCAGTGATGGCGTGCTGATTATCAAAGCCCAGCAATACCGCACCCAGGAGCAGAATCGGGCTGATGCGCTGGAGCGTCTGGCGGAGTTGATCGTCAGTGCCACCAAGGTGGAGAAAAAGCGCCGCCCGACCAAGCCGACCCTGGGCTCAAAAAAACGTCGGCTGGAATCCAAGACCAAGCGCGGCAACATCAAGGCGGGGCGGGGCAAGGTGGATTTCTAGAGGGCAGCAGCAGTCCTGTGGGAGCGGGCTTGCCCGCGATGGCATCACCGTGCTTTACCTGGCACACCACTCCGTCTGCATCGCGGGCAAGCCCGCTCCCACAGGTTTAATCACCCTGAGCGCGAGCTAGGACGCTCTTGCGTTCTGCGCCTGGCGATACAGATAAACACTCAGCATCAACCCGCCAAGCGCCGCCAGCGCCGCAAACAGAAAGATCGAAGCAAAGCCGAACCCTGCCGCCACGGCACCCACCAGTGGCCCGGTGATGCCCAGCGACAGGTCGATAAACAGCGAATACGCACCCACCGCAGCCCCCCGGCTGGAGGCCGGCACCAGGTTGACCGCCTCAACCCCCAGCGCCGGGAACACCAGCGAAAAGCCAAAGCCGCTCAAGGCCGCGCCCGCCAGGGCCAACTCCGGGTTGGGTGCCAGCCACAACAGCAGCAAGCCCAGGGTTTCGACGCTCAGGCAGGCAATCGCCACGCGAAAACCGCCGATACGGTTGATCAGGTTGCCAAACAGCAAACGCGCACTGATAAAGCTGGCGCCAAACAGGCTCAGGCACAGCGCTGCGTTTTCCCAGTGGTTGGTCGCGTAATACAAGGTGATAAAGGTGGCGATGGTGCCAAAGCCGATCGAGCCCAGGGCCAGCCCGGTGCCGTGGGGCAGTACTCGTCCCAGTACATGCAGAAACGGCAGGCGCACGCCGCTGACAATGGGTGCTGCCAGTTTTGGCCAGGCCAGCAGTACGCCCAGCGCTCCCAGGGCAATAATGCTTACGCCCAGGCTCCACATCCCCAGGTGGCCGACCATGACCACGCCCAGAGGTGCGCCAATGGCAATGGCGCCGTAACTGGCGATGCCATTCCAGGAAATCACCTTGGCCGTGTTCTGTGCGCCGACCCGGCCTATGCCCCAGCCGATGGAGCCGGAGCCCACCAGGCTTTCCGCGCTGCCCAGCACCAGCCGGCCGATCAACAGGCTGGCCAGGCTCCAGGCCGGCATGCTCGTCAGCCAGCTGGACACCAGCATAAACACGCCACTCAGGCCGCAGCCGGCCAGGCCAACCATCACGGCGCGCTTGCTGCCCCGGGTATCGATGTAGCGGCTGGCGTAAGGCCGGCTCAGCAGCGTAGCCAAATATTGCACGCTGATCACCAGCCCGGCGATCACCGTGCCGTAACCGAGATGGTTATGCACGTAACCCGGCAGTACGGCCAGCGGAATGCCAATGTTCAAATAGCCGATAAAGGTAAACAGGACGATGGAAACCACTTGCAGCGTGATTGCCATGGGGCGCTGTGTTTCAGGCATGGGGTAGGGGTCCTGCGGGGAGCGGGTTGGTGCAGATTATAGTGGTGTAACCAGTTGCGTCGCGATTAAAGCGGCCAGTGCATTTTCCTGGGTGCCGAACCGTTTGAGCAGGAGGGCTTGTTTTTCGGGGCTGAGGCGCTCCCAGAGGTCGATCATTTTCTCGGCGGTGCCGATCAGAACGCTGGCCTGGGTATCGCTGAAGATGTCAGTCACGCTTGATTCCGCAATAAGGGGCGATTGTGTCAGACGGTGTGAAAAACTGAATGCTTTTCGCACCGTCTGATTGTGCGCCGTCAGTCTTCGCTTTCGGCCTGCAGGCTTTCAGAAGCCTCGTCCAGTGCGGGGTTTTCGCCACTGGTGTGTTGCGGGGTTGGCTGCTCGGTTTCGTGCAGGCTTGGGAAGGGGAGGTTTGGGATCTCGTGCATCGTCGCGCTCCTCGTAAGGTGTGTTTTAAGTAGCTTGCTAAGGATACAGGAGGGAGTGTGACAATTTGTCTTTTTATTGCGTCTGTGGGGATTTGTATCGAACTTTTCATATTGCAGCTGTCGCTGCAAAAGGCAGAGCCCTGTAGCAGCTGCCTCGTTCCTTCGGCAGCTGCTACAGGGTGGGGGGCTAGTGTGTACACACCTGCGCAATCGCCTTGGCCAGCAGGCTCAGGCGCGTGCCGTCGACCCCGGCCATATTGGCGCGTCCCGAACCAACCATGTACACGCTGTGTTTCTCGCGCAACAGCTGGACTTGCTCTTGGGTCAGGCCAGTGTACGAAAACATCCCGCGTTGCTCATTAATATGGGCAAAGTGCTCCGCCAGCCCGAACGGGACCAGGGCTTCCACCAAACCGCTACGCAATTGCGCGATACGGCTGCGCATGGCTTCCACTTCTGCGATCCACACGCTTTTCAGCTGGGCATCGTCGAGGATGGTCGCTACCACCGCCGCGCCGTGATCCGGCGGGTTGGACCACAAGTTTCGCGCAATATAGGCCAACTGGCTGCGGATGTCGGTCAGCTTTTCGGCGTCATTGGCACACACAATCAATGCACCGACGCGTTCGCGGTACAGGCCGAAGTTCTTCGAGCACGAGCTGGTGATCAGCACTTCCGGCAGTTCACGGGTGAACAGGCGGGTCGACCAGGCGTCTTCCTGCATTCCGTCGCCAAAACCCTGGTAGGCAAAATCGATTAAAGGCAGCAATTCACGACGACGGACCACGTCCAGCACCTGCAGCCAGTCCGCCTGGGACAGGTCAAAGCCGGTCGGGTTGTGGCAGCAGGCGTGCAGCAGCACCACATCGCCTTTTGGCGCGTGTTCCAGGGCTTCGAGCATGGCCGCGACATTGAGCTTGTTGTCGCTGCCCACGTAAGGGTAGTGACTGATCTTTAGCCCGGCTGCGGCAAAGATGGTTTCGTGGATCGGCCAGGTTGGATCGCTCAGCCAGATGCCACGGCCCGGCAAGCATTGCGCGATAAAATCGGCGCTCAGGCGCAAGGCCCCGGTACCGCCCGGGGTCTGGGTCGCTGCAGCGCGCTTGCTGGCCAGCAGGGGTGAGTCTTCGCCCAGCACCAGTTCGCTGATCAGTTGCCCGAATCGGCTGTCACCATGACCGCCGATATAGGTTTTGGTCTGTTGCTGATCGACCAGGCGCTGCTCGGCCAACTTTACTGATTGCAGGATCGGCGTCAGGCCATTGGCGTCTTTATAGACGCCCACGCCCAGGTCGAACTTGTCCGGATTGGTATCCTGTTGATAGGCGTCTATCAAACCGAGAATCGGGTCGCCCGGTACCCGACCAATATCGGCAAAGTGCATTACTTGCGACCTTCGGCAGTTTTGGCGACTTCATCAGTGCGTGCGGCCATGATGAAGTCGTTGCGGTGCAGGCCCTTGATCGAGTGGCTCCACCAGGTCACGGTGACCGAGCCCCATTCGGTCAGCAGGCCCGGGTGATGGCCTTCGGCTTCGGCGATTTCACCCACGGCATTGGTAAAGGCCAGGGCAAACTTGAAGTTCTTGAACAGAAAGACCTTTTCCAGCTGCATGATGCCGTCGCGAACTTCGATGTTCCAGTCCGGGATCTGTTTGATCAGGATCGGCAGTTCTTCGTCGCTGACCTGTGGGGCATCGGCGCGGCAGGCTTCGCAGTGGGCTTGGTTCAGTGCGTTCATGGTGGATTCCTGAAATCAGTTTTTATTGATGACTAAAAAAGATTAAGCCGCTTTCGGCTTGGGCGTGAATTTTGGCGCGTGCAGGCCCATTGTCATGCCTTTTTCGACCATACCCATGATGTCTTCATGGGCCAGGTCAAACAGTCGCTTCAAGTCCGGCAGGACAAAATACAGCGGCTGCAAAATATCGATGCGATACGGCGTACGCATGGCTTCCAGCGGATCGAAAGCCTGATGTTCCGGCTCTGAAGACAGGCTGTAAACCGTTTCTTTGGGCGACGACAGAATCCCGCCACCGTAAATGCGTTTGCCTTCCGGCGTGTCGACCAGGCCGAACTCGATGGTCATCCAGTACAGGCGTGCCAGATACACCCGTTGCTCCTTGCTCGCTTGCAGCCCCAGTTTGCCGTAGGTGTGGGTGAATTCGGCGAACCACGGGTTGGTCAGCAGCGGGCAGTGGCCGAAAATCTCATGGAAAATATCCGGCTCTTGCAGGTAATCGAGTTCTTCGGGAGTGCGAATAAAGGTGGCCACTGGAAACTGCTTGTTGGCCAGCAACTCGAAGAAGGTCTGGAAGGGGATCAGTGCGGGTACCCGGGCAACTTGCCAGCCCGTGGTGGCGCCCAGTACCTGATTGATCTCGTCGAGTTGCGGGATGCGGTCGTGGGGCAGGCCCAGCTTTTCGATGCCTTGCATGTACTCGGGGCAGGCGCGGCCTTCCAGCAGTTTCAGCTGACGGGTAATCAGCGTGTTCCACACCCCGTGCTCGGCAGGTGTGTAGTCGATAAAGCCATTGGCATCAGGCTCACGGGCGACGTATTTCGTTTGCTTCATGGGGCTCTCCGCAAGGAAATCGTTTTTATTATTCGGTGTTGTTGCGATGCCTTAGTGATACCTCAAGTGATTGTCATGTGCAGCTAGCCTAAAGCCAGTAATGCTGGGATGATGGCGCTTATTCGTAAAGTATTCGTTACGATGTGAGGGGCAGGCTGTCATTCTTGATTGTGCGACAGCACAACTGTCACAAAATCGTGACGATGAAATGCCTCTGAAGCCGGAAAACCTCCCTGTGGGAGCGAGCCTGCTCGCGAATGGCGCTCTTTGAGCCTTCGCGAGCAGGCTCGCTCCCACATAGGACATCCATTGTTAGTTATTCCTGAGCCCTGCCCATGCGTATCAAAGTCCACTGCCAAAACCGGATTGGCATCCTTCGCGACATTCTCAACCTGCTGGTGGCCTACGGCATCAACGTCAAGCGCGGCGAGGTCGGGGGTGATCAGGGCAATGCGATTTATCTGTACTGCCCCAATCTGATTAATCTGCAATTTCAGGCCTTGCGTCCGAAGTTTGAAACCATCCCCGGGGTGTTTGGCGTCAAGCGTGTGGGCTTGATGCCCAGCGAGCGCCGGCATATGGAGCTTAACGCCTTGCTCGGGGCGCTGGAATTTCCGGTGCTGTCTATTGATATGGGCGGTTGCATTGTTGCGGCCAACCGCGCGGCGGCACAGTTGCTCGGGGTGCGGGTGGATGAAGTGCCGGGGATTTCCCTGTCACGCTACGCCGAAGACTTCGACCTGCCCGAACTGGTGCGGGCCAACAAGTCGCGGATCAATGGCTTGCGGGTCAAGATCAAGGGCCTGGTGTACCTGGCCGATATCGCCCCGCTGCAACTGGAACACGACGAAAGCGAGGCGATGGCCGGGGCCGTGCTGACCCTGCATCGCGCCGACCGTGTGGGCGAGCAAATCTACAATGTGCGCAAGCAGGAGCTGCGCGGCTTCGACAGTATTTTCCAAAGCTCGAAAGTCATGGCCGCGGTGGTGCGCGAAGCGCGGCGAATGGCACCGCTGGATGCACCGCTATTAATAGAAGGTGAAACCGGCACCGGCAAGGAACTGCTGGCCCGGGCCTGCCATCTGGCCAGCCCTCGTGGCCAGTCGCCATTGATGGCGCTGAACTGCGCCGGCTTACCTGAGTCGATGGCTGAAACCGAACTGTTCGGCTACGGCCCCGGTGCCTTTGAAGGGGCGCGGGCGGAAGGCAAGCTCGGCCTGCTGGAGCTGACAGCAGGAGGTACGTTGTTTCTCGATGGCGTGGGTGAAATGAGCCCGCGCTTGCAGGTCAAATTGCTGCGCTTCTTGCAGGATGGTTGCTTTCGTCGGGTTGGCAGTGATGAAGAGGTGTATCTGGATGTGCGGGTGATGTGCGCCACCCAGGTCGACCTGTCCGAGCTGTGCGCTCGGGGTGAGTTTCGCCAGGATCTGTATCACCGGCTCAACGTGCTATCGCTGCATATTCCGCCGCTGCGCGATTGCCTGGACGGGCTGGAACCGCTGGTGGAGCATTTCCTCGATCAGGCCAGTCGCCAGATCGGTTGCTCGCTGCCGCGCCTGGCGCCAGCGGCAATGGATCGTTTGAGCCACTACCACTGGCCGGGCAACGTGCGCCAGTTGGAGAACGTGCTGTTTCAGGCGGTGTCGCTGTGTGATGGCGGGGTGGTCAAGGCTGAGCATATCCGCCTGCCGGATTACGGCGTGCGTCAGCCCCTGGGCGAGTTCTCGCTGGAAGGCGGGCTGGAGCAGATTGTCGGGCGGTTCGAAAAGGCAGTATTGGAACAGCTGTATTCCGAGCACCCGAGTAGCCGATTGCTGGGCAAGCGATTGGGGGTGTCCCATACCACCATCGCCAACAAACTGCGCGAGCACGACATTATTAAGCCGGGCAAGGACTAACGGCTAACGCCAAAAGCCCCTCACATAAAGCATGAAAGGAAGCTACTTCATTAGGGACCAATAAATACATTGGTGTGGACACTGCAAATATCTGAGCAGTGACAGCGAACAGTGAGTAGAAGTGCGGTTAGACGGCCCCCTTGTCGTGAACCGCATGAGACATAACGCAGGCGTTTTTACGGGTGCTGAATCGCCCCTAGTTTCGTAGACACCTCCAAGCCTTAAAATGAGGCCCATTAGGAGGTGCCATGAGCAACCAGCG